>JADGQU010000027.1 GCA_017881545.1 Gemmatimonadaceae bacterium | reverse complement strand
CTCAAGGGCGCGGGTGACTAAATCGATCAATGGCTCGATTTGACATCTGCGGTCAGCGTCTCGCCAACCAGCATCTGAGCAGAGAAACGCTGGACACGCCAAGCGACATAGTCCGGCTGCTCGGCGCAGTTCAGGCTCAGGACTACCCCTTCGCCAAGTGGGGCCTCGCCCAGCGAACACTCAACGCTACCGACGCGACGGTCGAGAAGGAGCTCGATGAAGGCGTGATTCTACGCACCCACGTTCTGCGCCCGACGTGGCATTTCGTTGCGGCCGAAGACATCCGTTGGATGTTGGCACTCACGGGGCCGCGCGTGCGTGCCGTGCTCGCTTCCTATGATCGGACGATCGGGCTGGATGAAGCCGTGCTGCGTCGGAGCAGGGCGGCAATTACGAAAGCGCTACAGGGTGGCAAGCAGCTTACACGAGCCGAGCTGTCGCACGTGATGCAACGGGCACGCATCTCGACGGAAGGACCATTTCGGCTCGCGCGGATCGTAATGCACGCGGAGGCAGATGGGCTGATCTGCAGTGGTAGGCGACGGGGAACACAGTTCACCTACGCTTTGCTCGAGGAGC
This sequence comes from Gemmatimonadaceae bacterium, assembly GCA_017881545.1. GTDB lineage: Bacteria > Gemmatimonadota > Gemmatimonadetes > Gemmatimonadales > Gemmatimonadaceae > UBA4720. The sequence goes on along the minus strand of JADGQU010000027.1, from coordinate 13,547 downwards.
GCGTGCCACCAGCCAGGGTGCTGGATCGGGACGAAGCGCTCTCAGAGCTTGCGAAGAGGTACTTCAACACTCGCGGTCCCGCGACGGTGGACGATTTCACGTGGTGGTCGGGTCTGACGAAGTCGGATGCCAGGAGAGGCGTGCAGGCGGTCGAATCAGAGCTCGAGCACGTTGTCATCGATGCGCGCGGATATTGGTATCCAACTTCCGCCCCGTTCAAGGCCAGGACGCCGTTCGCCCGCCTGCTTCCCAACTACGACGAGTACTTCATAGGGCTCAAGGACCGTAGCGCTATGATGTCGACGCTCACGAGCGCGGGAGTGAAGGGCGTGACTTTTCTTGGCGGTCACATCCTCACCATCAACGGGCAGATCCGCGGCGGGTGGAGGAGGGTCCTCAAAGGGCAGACAGCGGTCATCGAGCTGAAGGTGCACGGCACGCTCACGGAGGCCGAGCATCGTGCAATTGCGAAGGAAATCCGGCGACTTGGGGCGTTCCTCGGGCTGCCGACGAAGCTCGGTAGCACCGTCTATCGTGCCTTGCCAAGAACGTGATTCGGTTGAGTAATTGAGCGACAATGAGAAAACTCTTTTACATCGGCATCGTGCTGGCAGTGCTGTTCGAAGCCGCCAACGTGTATTTCATCATGCCCATGCCTGGAAGCCAACGCATGGCCAGCATCGACTTCGCGTACAAGCTGTACACCTGGCGCTGGTTGTTCCGCGCGATTTTTGTCGCGATGATAATCGCGGGAGCAGCTTCCGCATGGCGCACTCCTGGTTGGAAACGGTTCGCCGTGCCGGTGCTGCTGGTTCTTGCGGCGGGTGTCGCCTACGTGGTCAACTTCCAGATGGCCGCCGATAAAATGTTCATTGCGCCAAGATCGGTAACCATGGTGCCGGCCGATCGCAATCAAGTGGACACGTCCCGACTCATCGTCGGCATCGACATCAATGGCCAGGCCCGCGCATTCCCAATTCAGTTCATAGGCTATCACCACCAGGTGCGCGACACGGTAGACGGGCAACCAATCATGGTGAGCTACTGCACCGTCTGCCGAACGGGTCGCGTGTTCAGCCCCGTCGTGGACGGCCACACGGAATCATTCCGGCTGGTGGGAATGGATCACTTCAACGCGATGTTCGAAGACAGCACGACAGGGAGCTGGTGGCGCCAGGCAAACGGAGAGGCGATCGCGGGACCGGCCAAAGGGAAGGCGCTGATCGAGATCCCGAGCCGCCAGGTCAAGCTCTCGGAGTGGCTGGCCCTGCACCCGAATTCGCTGATCATGCAAGCCGATTCAGCCCTCCGATCGAACTATTCCGACAGCACTGGCTTCGAGACGGGCAAAAGCCGCAAACCACTTACCGGAACCGATACTGCTTCCTGGCACAACAAGTCATGGGTCGTGGGAATCACCGTGAATGGACAAAGCAAAGCGTACGATTGGAATCGTCTTCGCCGGGAGAGCTGCGTGAACGATGTGCTGGGAGGGAAACCGATCGTTCTCGCACTTGCGTCGGACAAGGCCAGCTTTTTCGCTTTCGTCCGGCCCAACGCAGCAACGAGCTTTTCGGTCCGGAACGACTCGCTCGTCGCGGGCGGCACCGCCTACGCGTTCAGCGGCCAGGGTGCAGCCGGCGCGCTCGAGCCCGTGAACGCGTCGCAGGAATTCTGGCACAGCTGGCGAACGTTTCAGCCGGCGACGACGAAGTACTGATCATTTGCCGCGGCTACCGGGCTGCTGATGTACGTGATGCTGCCGCGGGACGCGACGAGGAGCTCACGTACCATTTGCCGCCGAGCGCGACGAGGTCGAGCGGATTCACGGTGATCGCGCCGTAGCGCGCGGCCCAGTGCAGGTGCGGGCCGGTCACACGCCCCGTATTCCCAACCAGTCCGATCTGCTGTCCCCGCTTCACTGTGTCCCCGGCCGCGACGAGCGTCTTGCTCAGGTGGAAATACGCGGTGACTACTCCACCGCCGTGATCTACATAGACCACATTGCCGGCCAGAAAGAAATTGTCGACGAGTGCGACGACGCCGCGATTCGACGCGAGCACCGGCTCACCGACGGCGCCCCTGAAATCAACGCCCAAGTGTCGGGTGGTGAGCGCGCCATTGAACAGGCGGCCGGATCCGAATTCGCTCGTGATCACCGATGTACGCGGCTTGAGGAAGGATGCGGTCCACATGGGAGGCCTGTCGTGCGCGAGGCGGCCGATTTCGCGTGCGTGCGCGTTCTCGCGGTCGATGCGCGCGATCGTTGCGGCGTCGAGCGGTCTCGTGAAACTGCTGTCGACGGCGAGCGGTTGCGAGACGGGCGGCGGGACCTTCGGCAGCGTGAAGCGCACGCGAGCGATTTCCGTTTTTCCCGATGCGCGCTGAATTACCGCGTTCGCAACGAGGCTTCCCTCTGAATCGACCGGCACGCCGCCGATCGCATGCCACGCACCGGCTGTCGAGCGCATGAAATGAAGAGGCTCACCTGCCAGAGCCCCACGAACCGAAACAACCGAATCGGCGCCTGATACCGGAGCGCTCAGTGTCAGACGTACGATTGCTCCAGGCTCGGGTCGAGCGGGAGCTGCCGTCAAGCGCGCTGTCTGCGCAGTGACCATGCTGGAGAAGAGGCACGCAGAAACGATTGATGCGGCGAAGCTTTTCACGTTGGGTGTGTTTCGGTTGAGTGCTACGGAAGCTAACGTATGATACCCCCGACCCCCGAGAGGTTCAGCGTCATGCTTCACAAGCTTGGATTCGCCGTCATCGCGCTCGGGATTGCTCAGCCGTCGCTGGCCCAATCGCCGAGAGTATCGGCACCGATCAGCGACATTAGCTACGAGATCACCGCCGACTCATCAGCGGTCGGGCAGCGACAGCTCGGAGTAGTCATGTCCTTCCACGTCGCCGGCACCGAGCCGGTGATTCTGGCTCTCCCAGCGTGGTCGCCAGGACACTACGTCCTTCTCTGGTTCTCACGGCGGGTATCGCAGTTTTCCGCGCAATCCAAAGGTGCGCAGCTCGACTGGCGGAAGGTCGATTTCCAGACGTGGGAAATCAAACCCCGCGCTGCCGGAACGGTGCGCGTGTCGTTCAACTATCTCGCTAACGCGGTTGATCGCGCCGTTGCCTGGACTGCTCCCAACTTCGCGTTCTTCAACGGCACCAATCTCTTTCTCTATCCCGCGGGGCGCGGATTCAATTGGCCGGCACGTGTCTCCGTCCGTACCGAACCATCGTGGCGTGTCGCAACCGGGATGGATCCGGCGGGCGGAGTCAACAATTTCACAGCCCGTAACTATCACGATCTCACAGACATGCCATTCTACGTCGGACGGTTTGCGATTGACAGCACGCAGATCGCGGGCAAATGGGTTCGTCTCGCATTTTATCCCGCGGCGAGCCTGACTCCCGCGCGCCGCGATCGCGCCTTCGGGTGGCTCCAGAAATTCGTCCCGGCGCATATCGCGGTTTTCGGCGAGGCGCCGTACCGCAACTACACACTGTTCCAGCGCTCTGACACCGTCGTGAACGGGGGCGGCCTCGAGCACCAGAGCTCGCAGGTGGACGAGGTCACCACTTCCCAACTGGATGGCTTTCAGGCCGGACTCTACTCGCACGAGTTCTTCCACGCCTGGAACGTGAAGCGCCTGCGCCCTGCCGATCTCGTCCCCTACAGGTACGATGACGCACAGCAGACGACCTGGCTCTGGGTGAGCGAAGGCGTCACCGATTACTACGGCGCTCTCGGTCTCGTGCGCGGAGGCGTCAACGACAGCACCGGCTTCTTCAACTTCATCGCCAACGAAATCGCGTCAGTCGCGGACGCGCCACCGACAGCGGTGAGCGATGCATCGTTTGGGGCCTGGATCGCCCCCACGGATGGCAGCGGCGGACTCTACTATCCGAAAGGTGGCCTCACCGGGTTCCTGCTCGACATCCTTATCCGGGATGCGAGCGACAACCGCATGTCGCTCGACAACGTGATGCGCCGGCTGTACGACGCGACCTACAAGCACGGCAGAGGCTTCACCGGCGCTGAATGGTGGAGTGAAGTCACTCGCGCCGCCGCCGGAAAATCCTTCGCCGAATTCGCGCGCCGGTACGTCGACGGTCGCGAGCCTCTACCGATCGAATCGGTGCTGCTTCTCGCGGGGCTGCGGGCCGAGAGCGATTCGGTACGCGAGCCGCGCCTTGGCATTTCGACCGGCACCGACACGAGCGGGGTCGCGATCACCCAGCTATCACCGACCGGCGCCGCGGCGGCCGCCGGCGCGCATGTGGGCGACAGGATCGTCTCGGTTGGCGACGTGACGATCTTCAACGACGATTCATTCGAAACGCTCCGTGGCCGCTACGCCGCCACGACACTGACTGCACTGCCGCTTGTGGTCCGGCGCGGAACGGAGACGATGACCCTCCAGCTTCCGGTCAGACTGACGACCCGGGTCCAGACCCGCGTCCTGCCCATCCCGAACGCGCCAGAGAAGGCCCTGCGAATCCGCAACGGCATTTTGAAGGGATCAACTTCGTAAAATCTGGATGTCGAATTGGCCATCCCCCGACCGACTAATTGGGGAGAACCCTTTTTAACCAGCCGGAGGAACCATGAAGTACCTATGCCTGATTTACGACAACGAGAAGGAATTCGAGACGATGCCCCGGGATCGAGTGGAAAAGATGATGGGGGAGTACCGTGCGTTTGGTGATGGCATCAAGAAAAGCGGTCACTACGTCGGAGGCGCCCAGCTTCATCCGACCCACACGGCCACCATCGTGCGGTCGCGTAACGGCAAGGTCTCGACAACCGATGGCCCATTCGCCGAGACGAAGGAGCAGCTCGGCGGCTACTACCTGATCGAGGCGAAGGATCTGAACGACGCCATCCAGGTAGCGGCGCGCATCCCATCGGCGAAGAGCGGCTCGATTGAAGTGCGGCCACTCGTGGAGGCGAACGCGTAGCAGTCGGACGCACAAATGAATGCAGGACGAGACGGCGGCACACGTGCGCGACACAGTCGATGCGATATACCGCTCAGATTCGCGCCGTGTGCTCGCAACTCTCATCCGTTTGCTCGGCGATTTCGATCTGGCCGAGGAAGCACTGCACGACGCTTTCGCCACAGCGGTGGAGCTGTGGACGGAAAAGGGAATTCCGGTGAGTCCACGCGCCTGGCTGATCTCGACCGGGCGCTTCAAGGCAATCGACCGTTTACGCAAGAGCGCGAGATTCGAGACCGCGGATGTATCAGCGCTCGAACGGCTCGAGGTCACGGAGACCCCTGACCTCGAGGAGGACGACGTGGAAGACGACCGCCTGCGGCTCATTTTCACCTGCTGTCACCCCACACTCAGCCCCGACGCGCAGATCGCCCTCACGCTGCGCGAGGTATGTGGCCTCACCACCGAAGAAGTTGCGCATGCTTTTCTCACGCCACCGCCGACGCTGGCGCAGAGAATAGTCCGGGCCAAAAGTAAGATCAGGGATGCGCGGATCCCGTATGAGATACCATCGCGATCCGATCTGCCGGCCCGCCTCGACAGCGTGCTGCACGTGATCTATCTCGTCTTCAACGAGGGATACCTTGCCTCCAGCGGCGCGTCGCTCACACGGGCCGATCTCTCGGGTGAAGCAATTCGCCTCGGCAGACTTCTCGTCGAACTGATGCCAGAGCCGGAGGCGATGGGACTGCTGGCGCTGATGCTCCTGCATGAATCGAGACGGTCCTCGCGAGCGACGCCTGCGGGCGAGATGATCCTCCTCGAGGACCAGGATCGCTCGCAATGGGACCGTGCGCAGATCGAAGAAGGCGTCGATCTGGTCGAGCGCGCATTGGCGTCGCACCGCTTCGGCCCCTACACGCTGCAGGCGGCAATCGCGGCCGTGCACGCGGAAGCGTCAAATGCCAGGGCGACGGACTGGCCGCAGATTGTCGGATTGTACGATGTGCTCCTCAGGACCGATCCATCGCCGGTGATCGAGCTCAATCGCGCGGCTGCGATCGCGATGCGCGATGGACCCGAATCGGGCCTGGCGCTCATCGATGCCATACTCGTGCGCGGAGATCTGACCGATTATCACCTTGCCCATGCCGCGCGCGGAGATCTCTGCCGGCGGATCGGGAGGACCGTCGAGGCGATCGCGGCTTACGAGCGGGCGCTGGAGCTGGCCACCCAGGAGCCGGAGCGCAGATTCATCGGCAGGCGACTCGACGAGCTGCGGCTTACTTCACCTCGATGACGCGCGTCGCCGTCGCCGCCAGCGAATTCCCAACTTCGAGCTTCACCGCGTACTTGCCGGGAGGCACGAGCGACAGATCGAGCAGTACCGATCGCGCCGACAGGACACCCGCTGCCCCATTCTCCTGCCAGCGGATACTGAGTGGCGAGAACCTCGGCGCAATTCGCAGGGCCCGGAAAGCGCGTTTCAGCAGACTTACATCCACGGGAGTGATCGTGAGCGAGATGGGGAGCGCGCTATCGAGTGGCGTCTTTCCGTAGAGCTCCCAGAACAATCCGATTTTCCTGTCGTGACTGAACGTCGTTCCGCCGTGTGCGCGTGGGATTGCCTCGTTCAGATCGCCGGGAAGGGAAGGCGCTCCATCGACGAAGAGCAGATCCGAAACACTGATGGTCGCCGAGTCGAGCGGAATCTCGGCGAACCCTGATCTCCAGCGTGCCGCTCCGGCGCTGTCCTTCGCCAGCAGCTCCACTCCGATGAGCTGCTCTTTCCATGGCGTCGACACCGTCAGCACGTTTTTCGTGGGGGACTCGGGCAGCAACGTACTCGAAGGGGTGGTGCCTGGGTCCCCCATCGCTATCAGCGCGGCGGCGAATTTTCTCTTGCCGAAAATTGTATCGGTGCTCACGTCGTACGAGGCGACGACCCTCGTGGAATCTCCACGGCGAAAGCGGGCAACCTGGGCATCGAGCCGCACAAAGGCGCGCGTATAGACCGGCGCGTACATCTCGCGCGGTGGGAACTGGTAGATGTCGAACACCGAATCGACGATCAGCGCCAGGCTGTCAGGCGGCTGCTGCGTGAGGAAGAAGTGATACCCAGGCTCACGCTCGTGCCCGGTGATCGAAGGCGGCGATTGGTAGTACATGCTCTGCGACGGCTCCTGCGTCCACTTCTCCGCCCAACCGAACCGGAGAATCAATTCGGCGAGGTCGCCACCCCAGGTGGAGCCGTAAGTGTTCGCCGCATCCCGCTCCAGCGTTGTGTGGAGAACTCGCGAGAAATGCTCAGTGCGTCGCTCATTGCCGGGAGTCATGAACAACGGATCAGCCACCCACCAGATTCGCGCATCGGCAGCCTCTCGCTGTCCGCAGGTCATCTTTTTGTATGTGTCGCGGATGTCGTCATCGAGGAGCGGCGAGAGATTCAGCCAGTGACACCGCACTGTCGACGGCGCCGCATCCAGGGCCGCTGTATAGGCGCTGTCGGAGCCCGCATAGTTGCCACCCACGTGCAGCGCCAGGCCGAGCAGCGCATCGCACCACCACCGGGTCGCCCGGCACAAACGCGCGACGTATACGGCGGACGTGTCGTGTCCCTCGGTGAGATAGCGAATCCGCTGTCCCATGATCCAGTCGTCGCCCGGAAGCTCAATGGACGCCTTCTCGAGCTCGCGCAACAGTTCGGCGCGCGCGCGGATGATGTTCTTGCCTTCGTCTGGAATTACGTAGTCGGTCAGGTTGGGATGCCACTCGCAGAACCGCCCGACGACCAGGCAGTGGTCCGCAGTGCCGATATAGAACCGCGGCAGCATCTGCCGCCGGCGACGCTCGAAGCTCGCCTGGAGAGCACGCGCGCGCTTGGATATTTCCGCGGAGTCGGCCCGTAGCTGCGTGTTGCGCGCCGACGCATTGAGCAGCTGCGGCTGCGCCGAGGATGTTGGCGCGGATAAGGTCAGCGCCAGAGCAGCGGCCAGGAGCGATGAGTGGGCTCGACTGCCCAACAGCCCGCCGCGGCTCAGCCGCGAGCCGGTTTCAGGAGATACGACGTAGGACGTATGACAGCACGCTGAAAAGGAGCGAAATCAGCAACATCGATACGATCGGCACATACACCCGCACGTTCTCGCGCTCGACACGCACATCCCCCGGCAGGTGGCCAAACCATCCGAGCCATCCGCGCATCGCGACCAGCCCGACGACTACGAGAGCGAGGCCAGTCACGACGATGAGTTGGCCGAGCGGCTTGTTTCCCACAGTAAATAGTTACAGCCCGGACACGAAGACCGCTACTGTATGGGCCTGCGAGCACAGCAGCCCCTAGGGGGAAGCGTCAGCCACGAGGGTGTCGTCAGTCGCCGCGACCTGTCTCCGGGTGATCCACAGCCGCCACAAAAAGAGCGCATAAAGAACGAGCGCGACCGGAATCCGGATATCATGTTCGACCAGCTCGAAGATCCACCGCATGATGTCGAACACCAGCGAGTAGACCGTCAGCCAGAACGCCGGAGCGAGAAGCGAGCGCTTGCCGAAGATTATGCCGATGCACACAATCGCCAGGACGAAGCTCACGATCTGCTCGATCCACCAGAGCCGTGTTTGAGCCATGAGTGCATGGCGCATCGGCGTGCGGCCAAGCGCATCGATCCAACCGTATAACGTGAGCAGGGTGATCAGCGCCGCAACGATGCTTCTGAAATGATCCTGCGGGAGTACCCTGGGTCGGAGCGGCGGAGAAGTAGGATCTGTCATGGCGATGAGTGGTTTGGTTGCCAGTCAGTTCAATCAAAATCCGTGCGCGGCGCGAGTTCTTCCGCCAGCCGTCAGGCGTTCTTCCACGGAGTCGTCCTGCAGGCAGGCTCTAAAACCTCTTGGGGGCCATCGGCTGCTTGTCGCGGCCGAACGGGTCGCCGGCGATGGCTTCCGTGTGCAGCGCGCACACCCACTGTTCTTCGCGCCGCACCCAGACGGATGCGTCGGACGCATCGAGCGTCACCGGCCTTCCATCGACGGTCAACAATTCCTTGACCTTGTAGGCGACGATCGCGACTCCCTGGTTGATGACGCGCACCTGAACATCGCTCAGCGTGAACTCGTGAAGCGTCCAGCCGCCGGCCTTCAGCATTGTGGCGAACGCTTCCCGGCTGATGCGCGCGACACCCTGGGCGCCGGTGACGATGCACGGGTCGTCGGTCAGTCGCATGGCCGCCACCACGTCCCTGTCCTTGATCGCCTGCCAGTACTGCTTCTCGTGATCCAGCAGCAGCGCTTCGATTGGCCCACCTGGCATACGCGTCCCCGTCAGGGTTAGGAATACATTGATCTAGAACCAGGACATCATCAAGCGTCGTGCCCCGGGTGCCACAAAGCCCGCCTGGCGATGTTACGCGCGGGTGTCAAATGCTCTTCGCGTACAGCTCGACGTAGCCGCAACTCGGGCGCCGCCCAGCGCGTTGTAACACCATAATACGGTGCCCGGGCTGTCGCCGTCATAATCCCTCAGGCGAATCGCTTGAGCGATCTCTCCCGCGCTTTCTGCATCTCGACTTCGCGGTTTCGCGGCGGAGCGTTCGTGTGCAGCGAGTGGACCAATCGATGCGCGGCCGCGGTCACTTCCTCGACGGCCTGATTGAACGCGGCTTCGTTCGCGCGCGACGGTTTCGTCGTGCCGCTCAGCTTGCGCACGAATTGAAGCGATGACGCGTGGATCTCGTCGTCGGTCGCGGGGGGCTCAAAGTTGGCGAGCGTCTTGATGTTCCGGCACATCCTCGTACTCCTCCGGGTCAGGTAAGCAGGCGGTCTGCTTCCTAACATGATGGCCGGGCACTTCTGGCGCTACGGCCACATGCTGAGGATCGGCCAGGCCCCTTGAGTCTGGCGCTCCTGTCAATCCTTCCCGGCGCCCCGGTGTTTCCTCACCATGCCGATGAGCCCCCGCATTTGCGCCTCGTCGACGAGTCGACCGTGGACTTCGCCGACCCCCGACCGCTCGATCACATCGCCCACGTTGTGCTCCCGAATTCCGCCGCCGGCGATGATCGTGATCCGCTCACGTGCCTGACCAACGAGCGTTGCGATGATATCGACACCTTCCAACGCCGTCGCCGCGCCTCCTGAAGTGAGCACTCTGCTTGCGCCCGCTTCAATCACCGCCTCGAGCGCGGCCGGCAAATTCACCGCGGAATCAATCGCGCGGTGAAATGTCACGGGCAGTCCTGATGCCGCTTCGACCAGAATGCGCGTGCGCTCTGCGTCGACGCGACCATCAGAGCCGAGCGCACCAGTCACGATCCCGGCGATGCCCACGGTTCCGGCCAGCTTGATGTCTCGGATCATCTGCTTGAATTCATCGCCCGAATAAACGAAGTCGCCTGCGCGCGGCCTGATCAGCACGAACACCGGAAGGTGCATTCCCTGGACGACGTCCCCGATCAATCGCGCCCCGGGCGTCGTGCCACCATCGCTCAGATTCGCACACAGCTCGATCCGGTCGGCGCCGGCCCGCTCGGCAGCGAGAGCGGAATCGAGTGTCTCGACCGCCGCCTCAACGACGATCAACGGGCGTCCGGCGGCTTGGCGGCGTCCGTGTCGGCGAGTATCTCCCCGACCACGCACTCGTGAATCACGGTGGCCGGCCAATCCGGCTCGTATCGCTCGGCGCGCTTCATTCGAGTCAGGGTCAAACGCTTCCCAGATCCCCACACAATCATCACGCTCTCCTTTGCCGACGCGATAGTGTCAATGCCGACGCTGATCCCGTGGCCGGGCACAGCGGCGAGCGTGCCGAACGCCGGAAAGGTCTGAAGATTATCGCGACGCGTGTCTTCTGAGAGCTGGATGATCCGCGTGCGACTGTCGCGAGCACTCCCGGGCGGGTTGAACGCCACATGCCCGTCGCTCGCGCCCGAAGCCAAAATGAAGAAGTCGATTCCTCCCGCGTCGCCGATCTTCGATTCGTACGCGGCCGGGTCGCGCGGATCGGGAAACCAAATCGAATCGTCGCGCAGCCGACGCCCTGGTGTGAGGCCCTGATTCAACCGATTGGCGATCTCGCTCCGGGCAAAATGGTGACAGGACCATGGCTTGTCAGCCGCTGCGTATTGGAATCCCTTGCCCGCCGGCACGAGGTACTCATCCATCATCACCAGAACCAGATGGCTCAGGTCCTGTGACTTCTCCGCCAACCGCCTCGCCATCGCGCCGTACACCGGCTTCGGCGTCCGGCCAGTTGGGCATCCGAGCACGAATTGCCTGGCGGAGGCGCCCGCCCGCTCTATGCGGTCGAGCAATCGCTCCGCCACGTGCTCTCCAATGGCATCGGCTGATGGAAAAACCCGCACGAATGCCCGCGACATGAATCGCTATGCGATTGGGTTGAGGAACTGGCTGGCCGCGCCGACAATCCCTTCCCATCCCTCGAACGACGACCCAACGACCTGGGTCTTCTCGCGAAACTCCGGACGTGCGTGCGTGCGGTAGCTCGCCCGCGTCGCCTCGAGTATGAGCTCTCCGGCGGCGGCGATCCCTCCGCCGACCACGATTCTATCCGGCGAGAAGATCGGTGAGAGCGACGCCAGGCCGAGCCCGAGCCACCACCCCGTCTCGGCCAGCGCGGTCATCGCGAGCTGATCTCCTTCTCTCGCGCTGGTGATTATCTCGCGAACCGCGCGCCCGCCCGCCCGCTCCGACAGCGACGCCGAGTTGACCATGGCCTCGAGGCATCCGCGCGCGCCACAGGTGCACAGGCGTCCCTTGTGATCGACGATGATGTGGCCGAGATCGCCCGCACACTCACCAGTAAAACGCAGCAGCTTGCCATCGATGATCACTCCGCCACCGAGCCCCGTTCCCATGGTGACGCCCAACAATCGCGCCGACCCTCGGCCCGCCCCGTACTGGTATTCGGCGACGACCGCGGCATTCGAGTCGACTTCGAGCCGACAGTCGAAGCCGAGGCGTTCCTTGAGAGACTGACGCAGCGGAAAGTCGTGGAGCGCGGGGAGATTCGCGTTGTGGACCATCGCGGAGTGATCGCGATTGAGAAAACCGGCGACCGATACTCCGATGCCTGACACCGGTTTGCCTTCGGTGCCCCCGGCGTCCAGCATTGGTTGAAGCGATGCTACTATCGCGTCGACGACGACCATCGGCTCACCGTGCAGGCTTGTCGGAACAGAATCACGCCGGATAATGCTACCGTCCTCGGCAACGATCCCGAGCTTGGTAGAGCTACCGCCGATGTCGATCGCGCCGGCGAGCCGCATCAGAGCGCGGCTTGCGCCAGCTCCGGCTTCTTCCAGAGATCGATCGGCTTGGAGATTCCTTTCGGACGGAAGGGCAGCGTGATCTTCCGACCCAATCCGGCCGACGCGTAGGCGGCGTAGAGCACTTCCTGCACGACGCGCCCGGTTTCCCCGTCCGAGATCGGCTCCTCCTTCCCGCGCACACAGCGCGCGAAGTGACGCATCTCTTGCGGGAACCCGTAGTTCCAGTGCTCCTCGAACACCGGGTACGTCCACCCTTTGGTGGAGGACGCTTTCTCGACGGCGTAGCCAAACCCCGTCTCGGAATACGTGGGCAGAGCGTTCCCCATCAGCATGTCGGCGTACGTCTGTCCCTTGTCGCCGAAGACTTCGATCGAGTCATCCATTCCGCCCGGCCGGTTCCAGCTGTTCTCGACCACGCCGACCGCGCCGTTCTCGAACTCGATGATGGTGATTGCCTCATCGTCGCCTTGAGTGCGCCAGGCGTTGACCTGGGTTGAGAGCTGCGCGTAAACGCTTTTTACTTTCTGTTCGCCGAGGAACCACCAGCAGAAGGCGATACCGTGGCAGCCGAGGTCCATGAGGGTGCCGCCCCCGGATTGATCGACGTCCCAGAACCAATCGGAGTGCGGGCCTGAATGTTTCTCACCCTGTTTCACGAGGTGAACGCGGCCGAACGCCCCTTCATCCGCCATCTGCTTTGCCTTCACGTATTTCGGCGCGAAGAAAAGCTCCTCGGCGTAAAGGAGTAGAACACCGGCCTTCGCGCACGCGTCGATCATGGCGTCGGCTTCCTCGAGCGTCACGCAGAGCGGCTTCTCACAGACGACGTGTTTGCCCGCCGCGGCGGCGTCGATCGTGATTTGCGCGTGCAGCCGATTCGGCGCTGTAATCGAGATCATTTCGATTGCGGGGTCGCGCAGCATCTCGCGGTAGTCGGAGTAGAAGGCAGCAATTCCGTGGCGCCGCGCGAATGCCTCCGCGTTCCCCTTCGACGGGGAAGCCACGGCAACCACCTCCATTTCCTCGGGCATCGCCTTCACCGACGCAGCGATGCAATCAGCCTGAAAGCGAGAGCCGACGATTCCGATCTTCACCTTCGACAAGTTGTCTTCTCCGGTACGACGTCGCCCGACGTCATGCCCATGCCGGCTGTCCCGGAGCCAGTGGAACGCATCCCACCCATTTTCCAGGGACCATGATGTAGCGGAGCGCTTTCGTCATCCCGATCTCGGAAGAGAAATAGGCTTGAAGGGCGAGCCCACGAATTAGTCCGAAATAGTGCTTGTCGCCTGCCTTCTGGGCCTCGGCGTCCACTTC
>JADGQU010000199.1 GCA_017881545.1 Gemmatimonadaceae bacterium | reverse complement strand
GTTACTCCTGCGTAGGCCCATTCCTTCAGCAAAGCAAATCCTGGCACGAGCAGGACGATCGCCGCGACCGGCTTGGCAATGCCGAGAACTATCCGAAGGTGCTGTGGGTATCCGGCTTTGGCGAATCCGGCGACCACCTGCTCACTGCCAGTGAGGTAGCTCAGAGAACCAAACAGCGCCAACGAAACAATCGCGGTGCTGCCCCAGTAGGCAATCTTTCGAACCACGGGTCCTCCAATGGAGGGAAGTCAGTCAAGACGAACGAGCGCCCAGGTGCCGTTGCCGGTGGCTTTTGTGTCGAGCGAAATAGACAGCTCTAACCCGCTATGCGCGATGGGTGGGCTCGACGCGTCGGGGCGGGGCCGCCTTCTTCTTGGTCGCGAGCGAGCCGCTTAGGTTGGTGATAGTTACGAACAGCAACCTATATCGACGGAAGAGCTGCACCATGAGTACGTACATGGCGGATTTTCAGATCGCGCAGAGCCAAATTGTGGGGGCCACGAGTGCAGATCGGCATCGATAGCTTCGCGGCGGCGCACACTGACTCCAGCCGGGAGCTCAGTGCAACCGAGCGTCTGAATAACCTGATCGAGGAGATCGAGCACGCCGACCAGGTTGGACTCGATGTCTTCGGAATCGGAGAACATCATCGCAAAGACTTCCTCGACTCCGCTCCCGCCGTCATTCTCGCTGCCGCCGCGGCGCGAACGAGCCGCATACGTCTCACCAGTGCGGTGACGGTCCTCAGCTCGGCCGATCCGGTGCGCGTGTTCCAGAATTTCGCCACGCTCGATCTGATTTCGCAGGGCCGCGCGGAGATGGTAGTCGGACGCGGATCGTTCACCGATTCCTTTCCGTTATTCGGCTTCAAGCTCGAGGACTACGACTCGCTCTTTGCCGAGAAGCTCGATCTGCTGCTCAAGATCCGGGACAACGAGCACGTCACCTGGTCGGGCAGGCACAGAGCTCCTTTGACAGGGCAGGGCGTCTACCCGAGACCAGTGCAGAATCCTTTGCCCATATGGCTGGGTGTTGGCGGGACGCCTGGATCATTCGTTCGCGCCGGCGCGCTTGGGCTTCCCTTGATGGTCGCAATCATCGGTGGGCACACGCACCGCTTTCGTTCGCTCATCGACCTCTATTGGGAGGCAGGTGCGCGCGCGGGGCATTCGCCCGATCGGCTGAAAGTCGGCGTGCACTCGCTCGGCTATGTCGCAGCGACGACGCAAGAGGCTGCCGATGATTTCTTTCCTGGATACGCCCGTGCCTTCACCGATGTCGGGAAGGAGCGCGGATGGCCTCCTGTTACCCGCGCTGGTTTCGATGCTCAGCGAGGTCCACAGGGCGCGCTGCTGGTAGGCAATCCAGACGAAGTTGCGGAGAAGATTATTCGACATAGCGAATCGCTGGGCGGCGTTTCCCGTTTCACTTTTCAAATGAACGCGGCCTCACTCCCCCACGCGAAGCTAATGCGAGCTATCGAACTGCTTGGCACCAGAGTCGCACCCATTTTGCGGAAAGAATTGGCGGCATGACGACCAAACAAGCCCCCATTCATTCCGGCTACGGCGCAGAGACTGCCGCGAGCGAGGTCATCGGCAAACGCAGGCTCGACGGAGTCATCGCCGTAGTGACGGGCGGATACGCGGGTGTCGGGCTGGAAACCACGCGCGTGCTCTCAGGCGCTGGCGCGACGGTGATCGTTCCCGCGCGAACGCCTGATAAAGCTCGGACAGCGTTGGCAGGGATGGACCGCGTGGAGATCGAGAGCCTTGAGCTGATCGATCCGGCATCGATCGATGCGTTCGCCGCGCGATTTCTGGCGTCCGGCCGTCCTCTTCACATTCTCGTGAACAACGCCGGTATCATGGCGACTCCGCTCGTGAGAGATTCCCGCGGCTTCGAGTCCCAGCTCGCGACCAACCATCTTGGGCACTTCCAGCTCACGGCGCGGCTCTGGCCCGCGCTGCGAAAGGCAAAGGGCGCGCGTGTGGTGGAACTGACGTCGCGGGGCCACCGGCGCGCCGGCGTCGACTTCGACGATCCGAATTTCGAGCGCCGTCCCTACGACAAATGGGTGGCGTACGGTCAGTCGAAGACGGCGAACGCCCTTTTCGCCCTCGCGCTCGACAAGCGCGGCGAAGCTCTTCGCGTCCGCGCGTTCTCGGTTCACCCCGGAGCGATCCTCACGGAGCTGACGCGATCCATGTCGGAGGAAGAGGTTCGCGCCTCCGTCGCCGCCGCGAAGGAGGTGTCACCGCTCAAGACCATCGAGCAAGGCGCGGCGACGAGCGTGTGGTGTGCGACGAGCCCGCAGCTGGACGGGATGGGAGGCGTCTACTGCGAGGACTGTGATATCGCCGAAGCCGTGCTCGCAGATTTTTCCGGGCAGAGCGGCGTACGGCCGTGGGCGATGGATCCGGCTTTAGCCGAACGGCTGTGGACGAAGAGCGAAGAGTGGGCGTGGATCAAGTTCGCCGCGTGAAAATGAGGAAGAGTTTTGCTCGCGCTCCTAAGGCAACGTCGAGTTGCTCACGAACGCGAGTCGCTTTCCATCCGGCGACCACGATGGAACGTTGATCGTTCCCTGACCGCCGTAGACGTAGGCGATTACTCGCGCGGGCCCGCCGCCGATTGGCATCAACTTCAGCTGCACGTGCTTGTAGAACGGATGATCGTCGGCGGCAACTGTCGGCGGAAACGAGATGTACACGATCGACTTGCCGTCCGGCGAGATGTGGGGGAACCAGTTGTTGAAGCCATCATTCGTGATCTGCTGCTGAGCGCTCCCATCGGGCCGCATCCGCCAGATCTGCATCCGTCCGGTGCGCGCGGAGTTGAAGTAGATGTACGCGCCGTCGGGTGTATACTCCGGGCCGTCGTCCAGTCCCGGCGTGGCAGTGAGGCGGGTTTCCTCGCCACCGCCGGCTGAAATTCTATAGACGTCGAAGTCGTTGTTGCGCTGCCCGGTGAACACGAGCCAGCGGCCATCGGGCGACCAGCCATGCAGGTACGACGGTCCTTTCGCGGTCACGCGCTTCGGCGTGCCGCCGGTTGTCGGCACAGTGTAGACAATCGAGACGCCGCTGTCCTCTACTGCGTGATTACTTATCGCCATCATCCGGCCGTCGAACGAAAGGACGTGGTCGTTGTTGTTGCGCGTCGCGAATCCCGTGTTGATCACCTGGGCGGAACGTGACGAGAGATCAAAGCGGTAAAGGTGGCCTTCCTGCGCATAGATCAGTGCCTTGCCATCGCGTGTCCAGTTGGGCGCCTGGAATGATCCGTGGTACTGATGCACGATCGTCGCGTTACCAGTGGCCAAGTTGAGAATTTCAAGGTTGCTGCCGATGTAATCCCGATATGCGACGAACCCAGTTTTCGGCGGAATGGTGATGCGCACGTTGCTGAACGCGCCCCGCTCCACGACGGTGTCGTTGTGCGAGCACACGAACAGGCCTACGTACACCGTGTCCGGTAGCGATACGCCGGTGAGCTCCTGCGTGACGAGTGTGTCACCGAATTGCGCGACCGACATGAGATAGACGCCATCGCGCCGCTCGAGCTGGATCACCGCGTCCGCGTTGGGCAAGCTGTCTTGCGACTTGTTCTCTTCCGTCATCGCTCCGGGCGTGCGACGGAACTGGAGCGACATGAGGCCGTTGCCGTGCAACGCCGCACTCACGTGCGGGCTCTTGGTATCGAGCGACGGACGAATGGTCCAGCCGATCTTCCGATGGGGGTCGCCTCCCGCGCCGATGAAGTGCGCCCGCGTGGAGAGAATGAAGTTGCCCGTCACACGCTTCCAGACGAAATGAAAATCGTCGTGGTCGCCCCACATGTTCTGACCCGAGCCCACAATTCGATACGACTGGAGCTGCGGGTCGTAGGAGGCAAATCCCGAAGGTTTTACGCGACCGACGTCCGTTTGGGCGTCGAAGACACCAAGGGGGCTTTGGGCGCTGGCCAAGTTGGCGAGCACTGCGAGGCTCAGCGTGGGTGCGAGAAAGTGGCGGAGAGTAGATAAGCGCATTGGATGTCCGCGGTTGAACGTCAGTGGTTCAGTGCTTCTTCTCAAATTGAAATGCCCCGTCATTTTGATGCAGGAACCGTCACCGGTCAGCGAGGTTTCGCTGCGTAACGGCGACCGAACCCCAACCGATATAGCGGATGCGCGGTGTCGTGTGGTAAGTCCGACCGCTGTGCCTCCACCTCCTGCATTGATGATGGCAGCTCGAACGGCAGCCTGCCTTCCGGCGACGCGACTCCCGTCAACACGTCGAGCAGAGCGGCATCGCTGATGCCGAAGTTCCCGAGCAGCGCGCTGGCGCGATCCTTCAGCGCGACCAGAATTGCCGGACGATCGAGATACACAGTCACGATTGTCGGCACCGCGGCGGTGATGCGCTTGATCTCCTCGAACTCCTTATCTCCATCCCGGAAGCCGAGGTCTCCCTCATGCTGCATTGCGCCGAACATGTAGGTCGGGTGCAGGGTCTGGAACGGTGCGTTGGTGCGAATGATGGCGATCTCCGCCTGCGACAGATCGGAAACCACGTTGAACCCGTAACGCGTCGCGATTTCGGGATCGATGCCGTGCAAATAGACGCGCTTGCCGCGAGCAACAAGCGGAAGAATGTCCTTCTTGTTTTCCAGCAGCACCACCGATCGCCGCTGTGCTGCCGTCGCCTCCGCCTGGAGCTCCGGATTGCCCACCTTGGCCGCTACTACGGCGGTGTCGACGTACGGATTTTCGAACAATCCCTGCTTGAACTTCTGGAGGGCTATCCGGTAGGCCGACTCGTCAATGCGGTTGGCCGCAATCTTCCCCGAGCGCACAGCCTCGACGAGGAACTGAGCCTCCTCGGTGCCGCCGAACTGGTTGACGCCGGCATTCACAGCTTTGGCGAAGCGATCGGCCTTGGATAGGTGTTCGACGCCCCACGGCATCGCCACTCCGGCGAACGTCGGGCGTTGACCCGCGGGAAATCCGTTGCTGCAAAGATCGGAGCAATCATTCGTGATCGCCCAATCGGTGAGTATCACCCCATCAAAGCCGTAGCGTTTCCGGAGAAGCTCAGACAGCAGCTGTTGATTGAAGCCCGCGCCGACCTGTTCCAGCGGGCGGCCGTTCACCCTTGCTCCCTCGAGAATCGAGTAGGTCGGCATCACTCCCGCGACGTGAGCAGCGAAAGCGCCGAGAAACGGCTTGACGTGCAGCTCGAGATTGCCGCCGGCAAAGTTCGCGTACTTCCCGTAGCTCGAATGACTGTCGTACCCGTTCTTCTGGGCGCCGTATCCGACCCAATGCTTTACCACCGCGAGCACGCCGGCGGAATCGATGCCGGCAGGGCCGTGCTGAAAGCCCTCGACGTACGCACGAAC
>JADGQU010000198.1 GCA_017881545.1 Gemmatimonadaceae bacterium | reverse complement strand
TGCTCATCTCCGGCCCGAATACCGGCGGCAAGACGGTGCTGCTCAAGGCGCTCGGGCTCTTCTCCGCATTGGTACAATCCGGAATTCCGGCGCCGGTCGATGCCGGATCGCGCATCGCGATCTTCGACAACATCTACGCCGATGTCGGAGACGAGCAGTCGATCCTCGCCAGTCTCTCGACCTTCAGCGCGCACCTCAAGAATCTCGCCGAGGTTCTCAGCTCGGCGACGGAGCACTCACTCGTTCTCATCGACGAGCTCGGCTCCGGCACCGATCCAATCGAGGGGGCAGCGTTAGGGGGCGCGATTCTCGAGGCACTTACTGCGCGTCGTACGCTCTCGATCGCAACCACGCATCTCGGCGCGCTGAAGGAGCTTGCGACGCAAGTGGAGGGAGTCGTGAACGCGTCGCTTCAGTTCGACCCGGTCGCGCTCGCTCCGACGTATCGGCTCACCAAGGGTATTCCGGGCCGCTCATACGGAATCAGCATCGCGCGCCGCCTCAATCTCCCGAGCGAGATTCTTGCGAGAGCGGAGGAGCGGATTCCCTCCGACGAGAGAAAAGTCACCGCGCTCCTGGCTGAGCTGGAGGCACGGGAGAAAAAGCTGGCGTTGACGGAGAAGGAAGCGGGCGAGATCGCCGAGGATGCCAAGGACCGCGCGGGCAGAGTTTCCGAGCGCGAAAGAAATGTCAGAGAGCGGGAGCGCGAGGTCGAGCAGGCCTCAAGACGCGAGGCGAGAGCGTATCTTCTCGAAGCGCGCGCTGAAGTCGAGCGGACGATTCGTGAGCTGAAGTCGGCGTCCGAGCTGGGTGAGGAAGCAGCACGCGAAGCGCGAAAGCGGGTTGAGACCCTCGCCAACGAGCAGGGTCGCGAGCTGGACCGTCTGGGTCGCGAAACCGAGAGCGAGCCGGAGAGGCACGATCCCGCCGAGGTGAGCATCGGTGATTTTGTCGAGGTGGAGACGCTTGGTGGTCGAATCGGACGAGTTGTGGAAATCCGCGACGGTGAACCGGTCGTGGCAGTCGGCGTGATGAAGCTCGCCGTTCCACGCGGCTCATTGCGCCATTCCAAAGCGAAATCAGCGGCGCCGGAAGTCGCGGTGGCGATTCGTGGAGATCTTCCGGAAGTCGAAGCGGCCACCGAAATCGATCTGCGTGGGCTGCGCGTCGGCGAGATAGATGACATCGTTATGCATGCCGTCGACGCCGCAATCCGCGCGGATCTCAAGACGCTTCGCATCATCCATGGAAAGGGAACCGGCGCTCTCCGCGAGCGGGTGTCCGAGATGCTCCGCAAGGAATCGCGCGTGACGAACTTTCGGTTCGGAGCGTGGAACGAAGGCGGCGCGGGCGTGACTGTGGTGGAGCTCAAGTGATCCCTGACGTGGCAGTCGAACGCGCCGTGGAGCAGACGTGATACCGGACGAAGTCGTGGAACAAGTCCGCGACTCGGCGGACATCGTCCAGATCGTCGGCGAATACGTGAACCTCAAGCGCCAGGGCACCGACTTCCGCGGGCCGTGTCCCTTTCATCAGGGAACGCACCGCAACTTCTCCGTCTCTCCGAAGAAGCGGATGTACTACTGCTTCGTCTGCCACGAAGGTGGAGATGTCTTCCACTTCCTTCAGAAGCGCCTCGGCGTCGAATGGCCGGCGGCCGTCAAGATGGTCGGGGAGAAATCGGGAATCGAGGTCCGCGAAGTCGATACGCGGCGCGAAGGACCCGACCCGCGCGAGCCGCTGTGGGAAGTGAACGCCACCGCGGCCGGCTACTACCAGAAGATTTTGTGGGACGATCCGCTCGGCGCGCAGGCCCGGGACTATCTCACCCAGCGCGACATATCGCGCGAAGTCGCGGATCAGTTCTTTATCGGATTCGCTCCGCGCGAGATCGGCCTGCTCCGGAACTACATGGGCACGCTCGGCTTCGACGAGACGCGTCTGGCCGCGGCCGGGCTCTTGATCCAGGGCGAGGATGGAAGCGAGCCGCGCCCGCGTTTCCGTGGACGGCTCATGTTCCCGATTCTCGATTCGATGGGCCGGAACATTGGCTTCGGCGGACGAATCCTCGGACAGGGAGAGCCCAAGTACCTGAATTCGCCGGAGTCGCCCGTATTCTCCAAGGGGAAGACGCTCTATGGGCTGAACTGGGCGAAGAACGACATCCGGCGCGAGGACCAGGTGCTGGTCGTCGAGGGTTACTTCGACGTCGTCCGGCTGATGGCCGCCGGCGCGACAACGGTCGTCGCGGCAATGGGTACCGCGCTGACGGATGCCCAGGCGGCGGCGCTCAGGAAGCTCACCAAGAACGTCTTCCTCCTCTACGATAGCGACAAGGCCGGGTTGCAGGCGACGTTCCGTTCCGGCGACGAGCTGTTGCGGCAGGGCGTCTCCGTTCGCGTCGTGACGCTGCCCGACGGCGAGGATCCGGATACGTTCGTCAAGGCGCATGGCGCGGCTGCCCTCACCGCCCGCTTGAAAGACGCGATCGATGTGTTCGATCGAAAGATCCAGCTGCTCGAGCGCGCGGGAATGTTCAGCGAGCTGCAGAAAAAGCGGCGCGCGCTCGACCGTCTTCTTCCAACTGTGCGCGCGGCCTCAGACGCGATCATGCGCGATCTGTATCTGTCGAGGGCGAGCGAGGTCAGCGGAGTTGCCCGTGAGGTTCTCGAGCGGGAGCTGCACGGCAAGCCGACGTCGACGGTCTCGGTTTCCTCACCGCCACCCGCGCCTCGCATTTCTCCCGCGATCCGCGCGCGCCGCGGAGAGCAGCGCATTCAGCGATCCGGGCGTGGCGACTCCGCCGAGCGCGAGATCATTCGCGCAATCCTCCTCAATCGTTCGCGCCTCGAGCAGATCGCGGAAAAACTGGGCGCGCAGAGCCTTCGCGATCCCCAGTATCGCGCGATCTATCGCGCGTTGATAGCGGCCGATCCAGACTCAACGATCGAGGAGGTCACTGCGAATCTTGATGAGGACACCATCGCTACCGTCGAGGATCTTCTCGCGGAAGGATCGACTCAGATGGATCCGGAGCGCACCATCAGCGACAGCTTTGCGACGCTGACCGCGCGAGACCTCGATCGAAGGGCCGAGGAGCTCGATCGGATCATCCCATTGGCCGAAGGCGCGGAGAAAGACAAACTGATCGCGGAGAAGGATGAGATCAGGAAGGAATTGAAGGCGACGGGGAAATACTATCTCAAGAAATTCAGACGAACGGGAGCACGGTGACGACGTGGAAGTCGAGTGCAAGACGGGTTCACGCATTGGTACGACCTGGAGGTCGCATGCAAAAGCTGGTTGACGCAGCGGTGACGACGTGGAGGTTGGATGATACAGGAAGTTGAAGCACTGCTGGCACTCCAGCAGGACGATCTGAAGATCCGTGAAATCGAGTCCCAGATCCGGTCACTCGACCCGCAGCTCGCGGATCTCGACAAGAAGCGCAATCAGGCCGCCGCAGCCCTGGCCCGCGCGGAGGCGGCGATTCAGGTAGAGGAGAAGAAGCAGCGCGAGCTTCAGGCGCGGCTCTCCTAGCACAAGACGCTCCAGGAGCGAAATCTCCATCAGCTCGAGGACGTCAAGCGGATGCGCGAGGCGACCGCTGCCACCGCGCAGGTTGAATCCACCCGGCGCCTCATGGCCGAGGACGAGAGCGAGCTTGCGATTCTGGGACGCCGGATCAGCGAGATGAACAGCACGATCGTGGCGGCCAAGCAGGCACTGGCGGCTGTCGAGCACGAGCAGCAGGAGGCTCGTCCCGAGATCGAGGCCAAGCGCGCGGCGCTGGTGTCGCAGATGGAGGACGCGAAACACGACCGCGATGGAAAGGCGGGCTCGGTTTCCCGTCCAATGCTCGGCAAATACGACCGGATCAGAGGAAAGAGAACCATGGCTCTCTACGCGTTACGCGGCGGCTCGTGCGGGAACTGCGACACCGCCGTCCCGCTCCAACGCCGGAACATGATGGCCGGATCGGGAGAAATCGAAGTGTGCGAGGCGTGCGGCGTGCTGTTGTACGCGGAAGGGTGATGACAACAGTCGCTTCGGACCGGCCCGCTCGGGTGGCGCGGTGGATCCTTCCCAGACCACCAGACGAGGAAGCGGTCCGCGCGTTGATGGCGGCGCTATCGCTGCCGGAAATCGTCTGCCGGCTTTTGCTAATCCGGGGCCACGTGACGGCGGAGGACGCGAAGCTCTTCCTTCGTCCAAAGCTCGATCGGCTGCACGATCCGCTCGGATTTCTCTCGATGGACAAGGCCGTCGAGCGGCTCGCGCGCGCGATTCGAGAGCAGGAGCTGGTTTTCATTCACGGCGACTACGATGTCGATGGCATCTGCTCCACGACGATTCTTACACGCGTGATTCGCGGGCTGGGCGGCAAGGCAATGCCGTTTATCCCCCGACGCATTGAAGACGGATATGACCTGAGCGATGCGGGAGTCGATGCCGCGATCGCGGCGGAGGCGAAGGTCGTGGTCACGTGCGACTGCGGCACGGGCGCAGCTGCTCCGGTCGCGCGTCTCTGTCAATCGGGGATCGACGTCATCGTGACCGATCATCACCTTCCGAGCGGCGACCTGCCGGAATGCCTCGCGATTCTCAACCCGAAGCGGAGTGGCGATGGGTATTCCGACAAGGATCTCGCCGCTGTCGGCGTGACCTTCAAGCTCGCCCTCGCGCTCGCCCATGAGCTTGGCGCCAACGACAATTTCGTCTGGGCGATGCTCGACCTCGTCGCGCTGGCGACGATTGCTGACGTCGCTCCGCTGCGCGGCGAGAATCGCGTATTCGTGCGGTACGGACTCAAGATGCTGGCTGACACGCGCAACATCGGAATGCGCGCGCTGCTTAGAGCCTCCGGTCTCGATGGAAAGCAGCTCACCGCTGGGAGAATCGGTTTCATTCTCGCGCCGAGGCTAAACGCGGCGGGCAGGCTCGGACACGCGATTCGCGGAGTGGAGCTGTTGCTCACCGAGAATGAGCATGAGGCGAACACGATTGCCCGCGAGCTCGAGGAGCTGAACCAGCGGCGTCAGGACATAGACCGCGCGACGCTCGAGCAGGCGCGCGAAAAGGTACTGGCGTTGGATCTCGACGAAATGTTTTCCATCGTCCTCGCCGACGACAACTGGCACCCGGGAGTGATCGGCATCGTCGCATCGCGCCTGGTCGAAGAATTCGGCAGGCCGACAGTTCTCATTGCGCTCTCGGGCGACCAGGGCAAAGGATCCGGCCGGTCGATTCCGAAGTTCGATCTTCACGGAGCGCTCGGGCAGGCGAGCGAACATCTGCTGCGATACGGTGGGCACCGGGTTGCTGCCGGCGTGACAATCGCCCGCGACAAGGTTCCGGAGTTCGCGGCCCGGTTCAATGAGATCGCGCGCTCGGTGTTGACG
>JADGQU010000026.1 GCA_017881545.1 Gemmatimonadaceae bacterium | reverse complement strand
CACCCGTAGCGCGCACATCTTGATCACATCGGCGCCGCCTTTGACCTGATAGCGAACCGCTTGCCGAATCTGCTCGGGCCCGTCGGCCATACCGTCGGCTGGACCCAGCTGTATCAAACCCGGCCTAAAGCCGTTCTCGTCGCAGTGTCCGCCCGTGATGCCGATGGCGTGGCCGGCGTTTTCCATTCGAGGGCCGGGCACGCGGCCGTCGGTGATCGCCTGGCGAAGCGCCATGTCGTCGAAGTTCCCCGAACCGACCACGCGGATGGTGGTGAATCCCGCCATGAGTGTGGCGCGGGCATTGGCTACGCCGGCGATCGCCCCGTACGAGGCGTAGTCCTTGACCACCGCCAGATCGCTGAGCGGATCGCCGAGGACCCGGCCGATGATGTGGGTGTGCGCGTCGATGAATCCGGGGAGGAGCGTGACGTCGCCAAGATCGATTACTCGCGCGCCCGCTGGCACGGCGACGCTCGCTGCCGAGCCTACAGCGACGACCCGGTCACCGGTGACGACTACGGCGGCGTTGTTGATCAGCGCCGAGCCGGTTCCGTCGATCATCCTCGCGGCGCGCAGGACGGTGGTCTGCTGCGCAGAAGCCGGAGAAATCACCACGAACATCAGTGCGGCGAGATAAGCGATGGATGTGCGACGCATTTTTTGTCTCATTGGTTGACGCCCAGGCTGCGGGCTTGGGGGCAGATTTTACACCCAGATTAGGTATAGCGCCAGTTGAGCTGCCTCGTTGCGAACTGGTGAATGGACGAGATTTTGCATACAATTGCGGTGACAATCATCGGAGCTTTATGAAGCGCGTTGCGGGCACCGTCGCAATTCTCGCCATTGGTGGCGCACTTGGTTGCCACCCCATTTCTCAGACTCAGCCCAAGCTGAGTCCCACGCGCGGTATGGAAAGCTTTCAGCAAGGCGCGTGTTTCGGTTCCGGGGAAATGATGGGCACGGGGTACGGGGAATCAGCTCCTCCGACCGCCACCGTCACGCGCTCAGTGGTCTATCGCGGAGCCCGGCGGTACTGCTTTACCAGGCCGTGATCCTTACGGAATGAGCGCTCGCGTCGAAATCTCATCGGCGAGACGCGCGGCGAAATCCCCAACGGCGATGATCTCCCGCTTCTTCCCCGGCGCAATACTCGTCCTGACTGCGAGCGCATACGGCTGCGCATCCTCTCCCGCCAGCGTCGCCGACAACGTGCGCTCTGACAGGAACATCCAGATCAGGGACAACGGCATGCTCACGCGGCAGGAAAAGCTGGGCCATGAAGACGCCGTCTTCTCTGCGCCGCCGAGTGCGGTGTTAGCTGCGCTTCGATTGGCCTACGCCGACATCGGAGTCGAGGTGAAGTCTTCCAATCCGGCGACTGGAGAGATCGGCAACATCGAGTTCGTGAGGCTGCACAAGATGGCCGGCCGGCCAATGACGGCTTTCGTGAACTGCGGCTCGACGGCGACCGGGCCGGCAGCGGACAGCTACCGGATCACGATGCTATTGGTATCGGTGGTGAAGCCGCAGGGGACGGCCTCTGTGGTCGAAACGCGCTTCCAGGCGCGTGCCGTCGATATCGCCGGAGGCGCGTCGGCAGGCCAGGTGGAGTGTCAGTCGCTGGGCACGCTCGAGCAAAAGCTGCACGATTTGACTAGCGAGAAGCTGCCCCGGTAGACCGTCAGGGTTTAAGCGCCCTTGTCGCCAGCTCATCCTCGAGACGCGCGACGAAATCCGCGACGACGATGATCTCCTGCTTCTTCCCCGCCCCGCGCACTCTGAGCGCGATCGAATCCGCATCTGCTTCGCGTTTTCCGACGACCGCCATGTAGGGGATCTTCAGCATCTCGCCTTCACGAATCTTGTAGTTCAAGGTGTCCGAGCGATCGTCGAGATGCACGCGCACGCCGCGCGCCTTGAGGCGGTCGACGACTGTCTGCGCAAATCCCTTCAGGTCATCGGCGATCGGAATCACGCGCACCTGCTCGGGCGCGAGCCAGAGCGGGAATGCCCCCGCATAATGCTCGATGAGGCCCCCGACGAATCGTTCCATTGAGCCCACCAGAACCCGATGCAGCATGATCGGCCGGTGCGGCGTGTTATCTGGCCCAGTGTACTCGAGCCCAAACCTCTCTGGCAGATTGAAGTCGAGCTGCACTGTCGGTCCCTGCCATTTTCTACCGATCGCGTCGATCAGCTTGAAATCGAGCTTCGGGCCGTAGAACGTGCCGCCT
Organism: Gemmatimonadaceae bacterium; assembly: GCA_017881545.1. GTDB lineage: Bacteria > Gemmatimonadota > Gemmatimonadetes > Gemmatimonadales > Gemmatimonadaceae > UBA4720. The sequence continues at coordinate 11,939 of JADGQU010000026.1, read as the reverse complement.
CCTTCATCGTACGTGAACGACTGGCCACGCTTGTTCAGGGCGTCCGCGAGCCTCTTCTGCGCATCCTCCCAGAGCTCGGGACCCCCGAGCGCCTTGTCAGGCCGCGTAGCGAGCTCAATCGTGTACGGGTAGCCGAACGTCTTGAGCATCTCGTCGCAGAGATCCAGGAGCCGGTCAATCTCCGCGGGCACCTGCTCCAGCGTACAGAAGATATGGGCGTCGTCCTGCGTGAATCCGCGGACCCGCATCATCCCGTGCAACGTACCACTGCGCTCGTAACGGTAGACCGCGCCGAATTCGGCGTAGCGAATCGGCAGATCGCGATACGATCTCTGGCGCGACTGATAGATGACGATGTGGCCCGGACAGTTCATCGGCTTCGGGCGATAGCTCGCACCCTCGACATCCATCGCGCCGAACATGTTCTCCTTGAAGTTCTCCAGATGTCCCGAGATCTGAAAAAGCTTCTCGTTCACTATGTGCGGCGTATAGACGAGATCGTATCCGTGACGAAGGATCAGCCCCCGCTCGTATTCCTCGATCTGATTGCGGATGATCGCCCCTCTGGGATGCCAGAGAATGAGACCCGGTCCCACTCGCGGATCCGTGGAATAGAGATCGAGCTGCTGCGCGAGGTGGCGATGGTCGCGCCGCTTCGCCTCCTCCAGCTGATGCAGGTGGGCCTCGAGATCTTCCTTCTTCCAGAACGCCGTGGCGTAGATGCGCTGGAGCATCTGCCGGTGCTCGTCACCCCGCCAGTACGCGCCGGCGGTGTGCAGCAGCTTGAAGTTCTTGAGGTACGAAGTGTCGGGGACGTGCGGCCCCCGGCACAGGTCTATGAACTGCCCGTCGGTGTAGGTTGAGATAATCTCGCCGTCGGGGAATTCGGCCAGCCGCTCGAGCTTGAGCGGATCGTCGGAGAAACGCTTCCGCGCTTCCGGCTGAGACACTTCCTCGCGGACGAACGGATACTTCTCCGCGATCACCTTCTTCATCTCGGCCTCGAATTTCTCGAGATCTTCCGGGGTGAACGGTTGCGCGACTTCAAAATCGTAGTAAAACCCGTCCTCGATGGCGGGTCCGAACCCGATTTTGGCGTCCGGCCGGAGCCGGCGAACGGCTGTGGCCAGGATGTGAGCGCCCGAATGCCGGAGAACCGCGAGGGACTCCGCGTCCTTTTCGGTAAGAACTCTGAAGTCCCCTCCCTTACGGAGCGGCGTGGTGAGATCGAGGATCTCACCGTCTACCTGTACCGCGATCGCGTCCCGGAGCAGCCTGGGCCCTATAGATGCGACGATGTCGCGCGGCAGGGCGCCTTCGGGAGCTTCACGGGTGGCGCCGTCGGGGAGCCTCAGCGTCAACATTTTTTGGTATAATTTCGAGTACTGCGGATGGCCTTTATTTTGCTCCCCGTTAAGCTATCGTTTGCAGATACCCTTCGCCACAGGCCATCACGCTATGTCGCCTTTCCGCTTTCGAAACGAACCGCCGTACGTCTACGAGGAAGAAGAGGAGGAATCCTCTTCTCGTAGCGCAATCTACATTGCTATCGGGGCTGCGGCCGGCTTCGCGGCAGGCGTTCTCATGGCGGAGCGATTCGGAGGATTCAAGGGATTGACTGACAGAATCAAGGATACATTCGGAGGCGGCACCGAAGGACCGGAAGAAGAGGAGTTCGACTACGAGGGACTCGACGAAGATGAGCTCGACCCCGACTTCGACGACGACGTCGATACGCCCAAGGCCTCACTCAACGGCACCGAAGTGCTGGAAGACAGGGTACTCGAGGCTTTCAGGAACGATCCGACCCTGAGCGAGCGCGCCATCGACATCGGCGCTGTCGAGGACGCCATCATCGAGCTCACCGGCAGTGTGAACTCGGAAGATGAGGCGCACCAGGCGGTCGTCGTGGCCCGCGGAGTCCCCGGCGTCAACACCGTGGTGAATCGGCTCACGATCCGCACCGATGAAGATCTCTTCGACGACGCGGCGCATCACTATGAAGATGGCGATCCGCCGTTCACGGAGCGGCATTGGGATGGACAGCAGGTCGGCACGGGGCGCCGCCGGCAGGGCAGCTCCGATGAGATCGACCGGCACGCCGATCCAAAAAACATTCTCGAAGACCGTTCGCTCTCGGAAGACAAAGCCTTCATGGCCGCCGCTGAGGACATCCCTGAAGATACCGTGCGCGCCAAATCGACCAAGAAAGCGCGCGGTGGTCGCACCGACGGCTCCCCTGTGGCGCCGAGCGGAGTGCCCAAGGCGGATCACGTCGCGGACCCAGAGCACGCTCCGGGCAACGGCAAGCGCCCCCGAACCGGCACGTAGCGGCTCCATGAAAGTTCTTCGCGGGTAAGACGCGCGGTCTTACCCGCGAAAATGGCGCCCGTTAACTTGCGCCAGAGTGAGCACAACACAGGAGCTTCACGACTTGTCGGCGCAATACGAGCCCGGCCCGACCGAACGCGCCATCTACGAGCGCTGGATCGAGGCCGGAATTTTTTCGGCCGACGAGAAGCGCAGCCGACGCAACGGCGGCGACCGCGACCCATTCGTGATCGTGATGCCTCCGCCCAATGTGACAGCCGTCCTGCACATGGGGCACGGCCTCAACAACACGGTCCAGGACGTGATTATCCGCTGGCGCCGCATGGTCGGCGACGAGGCGCTCTGGGTTCCCGGCACCGATCACGCCGGGATCGCCACCCAGAACATCATCGAGAAACAGCTCGCGGCTGAGGGCAAGACCAAGTTCGATCTCGGGCGCGAGGCGTTCGTGGAGCGCACAGTCGCCTTCGTCGAGGAGACGGGCGGCGAGATCCTGCGCCAGCTGCGCGCGATCGGTTGTTCGGCCGACTGGAACCGGACGGCGTACACGCTTTCTCCGGAGCTGTCGCAGGCTGTCAGGGAAGCTTTCGTCCAGCTACACGAGCGAGGGCTCATTTACCGCGGCCATCGGGTCATTCACTGGTGTCCGCGTTGCCTCACGTCGTTGAGCGACGAAGAAGCACAGCACAGCGAGGAGATGGGCACCCTGTACCATATCGCCTATCCCATCGTCGGCGCGAAGGACAACGCGCGTCTTACAGTCGCGACCACTCGTCCCGAAACCATGCTCGGCGATGTCGCCGTCGCCGTTCACCCCGGCGACGAGCGCTATCAAAAGCTTATCGGCAAGTCGGTGATGCTGCCGATCGCCAACGTCGAGATTCCGATCATCGCCGACGAATACGTCGATCCCGCGTTTGGAACGGGCGTCGTCAAGATCACGCCGGCGCACGATCCGAACGATTTCGAGGTCGGCGTGAGGCACAAGCTGCCGATGCCCGTCATCATGGCGCCCGACGGCACGATGGCGAATGGCACCGACGCGAGTTCGCGCGTGCCGCCCGAGCTCCTGGGCATCGACAGGTTCGAGGCGCGCGAGCGGATGGTCAGGTCACTCGAGAAATCTCGCCAGCTGATCAAGGTCGAGCCGCATCAACACGCCGTCCGCCATTGCTACCGCTGCGACACGGTCGTCGAGCCGCGCTTGTCCGACCAGTGGTTCGTGAAGATGCAGCCGCTCGCCAAGCCGGCGCTCGAGGCTGTGCGCGACGGCACGATCCGCATCCTGCCGGAGAGATGGGAAGCGGTCTACATCAATTGGCTCGAGAACATTCGCGACTGGAACATCTCGCGGCAGCTCTGGTGGGGACACCGCATTCCGGTCTGGTACTGCGACAAATGCAACAAGCAGATCGTGAGTCGGACCGACGTCGCTGCCTGCGGCAAGTGTGGCGGTGCGGTGCGGCAGGACGAGGATGTGCTCGATACCTGGTTCTCGTCGTGGCTCTTCCCCATTTCCACGCTCGGGTGGCCCGACAAGAGCTCGGCCGCGCTGGCGGCGTTTTATCCGACCGATGACCTCATCACGGCCCCTGAGATTCTCTTCTTCTGGGTATCGCGAATGGTGATGGCGGGCTACGCCTTCATGGACGCGCCACCCTTCCACACCATCTACCTGCACGGGACGGTGCGCGACGCCGATCACGTCAAGATGTCGAAGTCGTTGGGTAACGGCATCGACCCGCTCGATGTCGTCTCGAAGTACGGTGCCGATGCGCTTCGCTACACCGTAACCGCAGGCATGGGCATGGGTGCCGATCTCATGCTCGACCACCGCGATCTCGAGCGCTCGTTCGCGCCGGGCCGGAACTTCGCAACGAAACTTTGGAACATCGGACGATTCCTGCTTGCCAACGTCGGCACTTCGCCGGTGAGGAGCGTCGACGAGCTGCGCGACGATGAGCTCACGTTGCCCGACAGGTGGATACTCGGACGCCTCAACGCCACAATTCTCGAGTGCGATGCGGCACTCGGTCCGGCGCGGCCGGACCGGGGCAAATGGCGGATTGAACAGCGCTATTCCGGCCTTCACCTCAGTGAATTCGCGGAAGCCGCGCGACGTTTCGTATGGAATGACGTGGCCGACTGGTACCTCGAGACCACGAAAGGTCGCATCGGTGCATCGGGCGGCGACAGCGAGGTCGCACGTGCCGTGCTCACTCACGTGTTCGACTACGCGTTGAGACTGCTGCACCCGATCATGCCATTCATCACGGAGACGCTCTGGCAGCGGCTTCCCTTCCCCGTGGCCGCCGACCGCTCGGAGTTCCTGGCGATCGCACCATGGCCACTACCGCATCCGCGCTCAACGGCTGAGATCGAGGACATGTCGCGCTTCGATCTCGTTCGCGAAGCGGTGAGCGCGGTCCGCCAGATCCGCTCAGACTACGCGATTCCGCCCGGGAAATCGATGGATGTGATCGTGCAGTCGCACGCCAACGGGCTGCTGTTCACGGAGCAGGCGCCGCTGATCGGGCGGCTCACGCGCTCCATGGTTAAGGTGGGCGGACAGTCAGCGGGTGCGGGCGCGGCGCATTCGGTTCTCGCTGACGGCAGCGAGGTCATCGTTCCGCTCGGCGGGCTCGTCGATCTCACGAAGGAATGCGGCAAGCTGCGCGCGGAGCTGAAGCAGCTCGACGTTCAGCTCGAATCTCTCTCGAAGCGTCTCCGCAACGTGGGATTCACGAGCAAGGCGCCGGCTGAAGTCGTCGAAGCAGAGCGGAAGAAAGAAGCGGAGTGGATCAAGCGGCGCGGACAACTCGCTGAAAAGGTGACAGCGCTTTGCGGCGGCTGATCGCCGTCGCGCTGCTCGCGTCGGCGTGCGCTTCTCCGGGCATGCCACCCGGCGGACCGCCCGATGTTGCTGCCCCCGAAATCGTCGCGATCATTCCGGACACGGGTACCGTCGGCGTCAAGCCCAAGGAAGTGTTGTTCCGCTTCGACGAGGTGGTGTCCGAGCGGCCGGCAGCAGCAACGACTCTGAGCGATCTCTTCCTGATCTCCCCTCGCGACGGCGTCCCGAGCGCCTCCTGGCATCGCGATGCAATTGGGGTCAGGCCTTCGCACGGCTGGCGCTCAAATACGCCGTACACCGTGATCATGATGCGGGGTATCGCCGACCTGCGGGGGAACGTCCGCAACACTGGAGCCTCGACCGTATTCTCGACGGGGCCCACGATCCCGCGCACCAGAATCACCGGCAACGTGTTCGATTGGGTGTCGGGCGTTCCGGCCATCGGCGCGCTGATCGAGTCGTTCGTTCCACCCGACAGCATGCATCCCTACGTCGCGATCAGCGATTCGAACGGCGCGTTCGTCATCGAGCACGTCCCGCCCGCGCACTACACGGTGCGCGCGTATCTCGATCGCAACAAGAATCTCGGCATCGATCCAAGCGAGCCGTGGGACAGCGTCTCCGTCAATCTTGCGGACAGCATCAGGACCGATCTCGTGATATTCACGCACGACACGGTGCCGCCGAAGATTCGCGAGGTGAGGGGATTGGATTCCCTCCAGTTGGCCGTCGTCTTCGACAAGCCCGTGGATCCGGCGCAGATCCTTACTGCCGCCAACTTCGCGGTGATTGGGCCTGACTCCGCGCCCGTTCCGATCGTGAGCGCAGGTCCGCCCACGAAGGACACCGTGCCCGCAAATCCGCCATCCGCTAATCCGCCAAGCGCTGTTCCGCCATCCGCTAATCGGCCAAGCGCTAATCCGGCACCCGCAAATCCAACAGCTGCCGCAAATCCAACGGCTGTGGCTCCCCCGCGCGCGCGGGCGCTCGGGCGCGGTGATACGCTGGTCGTCGCCAAGCCCGTGATGCCGCGCGCAATTCCGATCACCGAAGCTGTCATCAAGCTACAGCGCCCGCTCACGCCGAAGGTCGCGTATCGAGTGCGCGCCGCGGGAATTCGCGGATTGCTTGGTCGAACCGGCGACAGTGAGCGCGGCTACACCCCGCCCGCGCCACCGCCACCCATTGCGCCCGCCGACAAGCCGGGCGCCGTTCCTCCAGCGTCAAAACCGCCGGTCAAGAAATGAAGGACGCGAGGCGAGAGCTCCCCAGCGTCAACGCGCTGCTCGAGACTCCCGGGGTGAAATGGCTTCTCGAGCAACACCCGAGACGAGTCGTCGTTGATGCCGTCAGAAGCAGCATCGATGCGGCGCGCACATCCGGCGGAGCGCAACCGACGGAGCAGGAGTGGGTCGAGACGATCGCGTCCGCCGTCCGTGACGCCACCCGGCCATCTCTCAGGCGGGTTATCAACGCCACCGGTGTGGTGCTCCACACCAATCTCGGACGAGCCCCGCTCGCTGACGTCGCGATCCGCGCGATCGCGCACGTCGCGGAAGGATACAGCAATCTCGAGTACGACATCGAGACAGGACAGCGCGGATCGCGATACTCGCACTGCGTCGGCCTGTTGCAACAGCTCACCGGCGCCGAGGACGCGCTGGTGGTGAACAACTGCGCGGCGGCGATGGTCCTCACGCTCAACGCGATTGCGCAGAAAAAGGAGGTTCTGGTTTCGAGGGGAGAGCTCGTCGAGATCGGCGGTAGCTTCCGCATTCCCGACATCATGGCTCGGAGCGGCGCGAAGCTCGTCGAAGTCGGGACCACCAATCGCACCCACGACGACGACTATCGGCGCGCCATCACGCCCAGGACGGCGGCGATCGTGAAAGTGCATCGCAGCAACTTCACGATCGAGGGCTTCACGGCGGACGTGAGTGTAGACCGCCTCGCGTTCATCGCCGCGGAACACGGCCTGCCCGTGATTCATGATCTTGGCAGCGGGCTGCTCCTTCCGCTTGACGACTACGGGCTCTCGGGTGAGCCGACGGCGTCCGTCGCCCTGGCGTCGGGCGCGACACTCGTCCTCATGAGCGGAGACAAGCTCCTCGGCGGCCCGCAGGCCGGAATCATCCTCGGCAGCGCCACGATGATCGCAAAACTCCGCAAGAATCCCTTCGCGCGGGCGATGAGAGTGGACAAGCTCACTCTCTCCGCTCTCGAAGCCACGCTGAGGCTCTACCTCGAGCCCGAGCGCGCGCTAAAGGAGGTTCCCGTGCTGGCGATGCTGACCCAGCGCGTGGAGGAAATCGAGTCGCGCGCCCAATCAGTGGTCGCCTCGCTTCGCTCCAGCGACATCCATGCGGAAGTGGCGCCGAGCACGGCGAGCGTTGGGGGAGGAGCGTTTCCCACCGCCGATATCCCGTCGAGTGCAGTCGTGTTGAGCACGGACGCCGAACAGATCGAGGAGAGGCTCAGGCACGGGGAACCGGCCGTCATCGGACGGATCGCGGAGGGAAAGCTGTTCCTCGACCTGCGCAGCGTCCTTCCGCGCGAGGACGGCGCGCTGGTCAAAGCGATCGTCAAGGCGCGGTCGTGAGGAGCGTTCCCGACGCGGTCTTTCTCGACCGGGACGGCACCGTGATGGAAGATGCGCACTACATCAAGTCGCCGAGCCAGGTGCGGCTCATTCCCGGTGCGGCGGCGGCGGTCAAGAAAATCAACGACGCCAGGGTGCCGGCAATCGTCGTCACGAACCAGTCGGGGATCGCGCGCGGCATTTTCAAGGTGCAGGACTACGAGGCGGTCCGCCGCCATTTCGAGTCGCTGCTCGAGGCCGAGGGCGCGCACATCGACGCGAGCTACTTCTGCCCGCACCATCCCAGCGTCGCGCCATGCGATTGCCGGAAGCCGGCGACGAAGATGTTCGAGGACGCAATCCGCGACTTCAAGCTCGATTCGAAGAACGTGGCCTATGTGGGAGACCGCTGGCGCGACGTCATCGCCTCAAAAACACTCGGTGGCCGAGGCATCATGATCTCCTCCCACATGACCACGGACGAAGATCGCCGCAAGGCGCAAGAGGACCGGATCGAAACCGCGGCCTCTCTCGAGGACGCAATCGAGATGCTTTTCGGTCTTACTGAGAGACACCGCTCGGCGTAAAATCGGGGATGCCGTCACGACTCGCCGTGCTCGCCTCCGGGCGCGGCTCCAATCTCCAGGCAATCATGGACCACTTCGACAATCTCGCCCGCGAGCGAATAGCGAAAGTGGTGCTCGTCGCGTCGAATCGCGCCGATTCGCCGGCGCTCATTCGCGCCGCCACGGCATCGATCGACATCGCGAGCTTCGATGCCGGCGACGACGGAGCACAGCTCCTGGCGTTGCTGCGCAAGTTCCGCATCGACCTGGTAGTGCTGGCAGGCTACCTGAAGCGTGTCCCGAGCAGCGTGATTCGTGAATACTCCGGACGTGTAATCAACGTCCACCCCGCGCTCCTCCCCGCTTTCGGGGGCGATGGCATGTACGGCGCGCGAGTTCACGAGGCGGTGATCGCCTCCGGTGCGACCGAGTCCGGCGTGACCGTGCATCTGGTCGACAATGACTATGACCGCGGCCCCATCGTCGCGCAGTGGCGCGTTCCGGTCGAGAAATCGGACACCGCCGAATCGCTCGCCGCGCGCGTGCTGAACGTGGAGCATATCGTTTTTCCGCGCGCCGTCGAGATGGTTGCGATGCTACAACAACTCGAATCCAACATTTCAGCCTGATATGCCGACCGCACTACTCTCCGTTTCAGACAAAACCGGTCTCGTCGACTTCGCCAAGGGCTTGATCACGCTCGGGTGGGACCTCCTTTCCACCGGGGGCACGGCCAAAGCTCTTCGCGAGGCAGGCGTCAACGTGCGCGATGTCAGCGACATGACGCACTTTCCCGAAATGCTGGACGGGCGGGTCAAGACGCTGCACCCGGTGATACACGGCGCGTTGCTGGCGCGGCGCGACTCTCCCGAGCACATGAAGGCCTTGGCGGCGCACCACATTGCGCCGATAGACCTGGTGGCGGTGAATCTCTATCCGTTCGAGGAGACGGCGGCGCGGCCTGGCGCCAAGCCGGAAGAGGTCATCGAGCAAATCGACATCGGTGGACCGTCGATGCTCAGATCAGCTGCCAAGAACTTCGCATCCGTCACGGTGGTGGTGGATCCCGCGGACTACGGGCGCGTTCTCGCCGCACTCCAGGCGAAGGACGACGATGCGGACCTCCGACGCCTGCTCGCGGAGAAAGTTTTTTCGCGCACCGCCGCATACGACGCCGCCATCGCCTATTGGTTCGGCTGCCAGCGCTCGGAGATATTTCCTGACCGCATTAGCATTCCGCTCGAGAAAGAGACATCGCTCCGCTATGGAGAGAACCCGGGCCAGCGGGCCGCCTTTTACGTCGAGCGCAAGGACGACGGAATCGCCGCGCTGGGAAAGAAGGGTGGAAAGGAGCTTTCGTTCAACAACCTTCTCGACCTCGAGGGCGCCCTCTTCGCGACCGATCCTTTTGAGGGCGAAATTGCCTGTGCCATCGTCAAGCACACGACTCCGTGCGGACTGGCGACGGCCGGCAACGCCCTCGACGCCTACAAGAAGGCTCTCGAGTGCGATCCGGTTTCGGCTTTCGGCTCTGTAATCTCCTTCACGGTCCCGGTAGATGACGAGACCGCAGAGGCAGTGTCGAGTCTTTTCGTCGAATGTATCGTCGCACCGCAGTTCACGCCCGGTGCCCTCGAGATACTCGGCCGCAAGAAGAATCTTCGCGTGCTCGAGGGCCGCGCGCAGTGGCGCGAGCACGCGCTCGATTTCAAGCGCGTGCGCGGTGGATTCCTTGCTCAGGAGCGCGCGGTGCGCGACGGCGGGGAGGAGTGGCGCGTCGTGACGCGGCGTCAGCCGACTGCTGTGGAGCTCAAGGACCTTCACTTCGCCTGGCGCGCTGTCGGGAGCGTCAAGTCGAACGCGATTGTTCTCGCGCGCGATGGCGCCACGATCGGGATCGGGGCCGGACAGATGTCGCGGGTCGACGCGGCATTTCTTTCCGTCCACAAGGCGCGTCTCACTGACCACGATACCAAAGGCGCCGTGATGGGGTCCGATGCGTTCTTCCCATTCCGGGATGGAGTCGAGCAGGCAGCCGAGGCGGGAGTGTCCGCGATCGTGCAGCCGGGAGGCTCGGTGCGCGATGAGGAAGTGATTCAGGCCGCCAACGAGTACGACATCGCGATGGTGTTCACGGGCAAGCGACAGTTCCGACACTAGGAATGACCGCGACTGCTCTCACTCTCGAAGAGCCCGACTACCGGCCGTCGTATCGCGCCGCGGCGGTGGTCTCCGCGCTGGTTTTCGTTCTCTACCTCATCACGCTCGCGCCGTCGACCGCGATGTGGGACACGAGCGAATACATCGCGGCCGCTTATACGCTGGGACTTCCGCATCCGCCGGGAAATCCGTTCTTCGTGCTGCTCGGACGGTTCTTCGCGATCCTCCCGATCGCGCCCAATGTCGCGATGCGGATCAACATTCTCGCCGCGTTGTGCAGCGCCGGCTCCGCGGGCATGTGGTTCCTCATCACGGAGCGCGTTCTCGTGGGATGGCTGGCGGAACGCTGGCAGCGCATCGCCGGCGGCTCTCTCGCCGCGCTGATCGGCGCAACAGCGTTCACGGTCTGGGCGCAATCGGTCGTCAACGAAAAGGTCTACACGGTTTCACTCCTTGGGCTCGCGATAGTCTCATGGTTGATCGTTCGCTGGTGCGACGATCCCGACGGACCCAAGGCCGACCGGCTCCTCGTGATGATCGCGTATCTGAGCGGCCTCGGCTTCGCGAATCACATGGCCGGGTTCCTCGCGCTGCCCGCGGTGGGAGCTGCGATTGCCATTCGCCGACCGCGTACCCTTATCCGTCCGAGACTGCTGCTAGCGATTGCCGGCGCGCTTCTACTCGGCATGACGCCCTTCCTCACCCAACCGATCAGGGCGGCGTACTTCCCTGCCATCAACGAAGGCGAGCCGACCGGCTGCGCCAACCACATCGGCGTCGGCTGCACGTTCAGCAAGGCGACCTACGAACGGTTCATGTACAACTTCAACCGCGGCCAGTATGGAAAGCCCGACTTGACGGAGAGGCAGGCGCCGTTCATCGCGCAGATCGAGATGTGGTGGCTGTATTTCCGGTGGCAGTGGCTGAGAGATCCATTTGGCAATCATCCCGCCATTCAGAACATGTTGGCGTCGCTCTTCCTGCTACTCGGCGGACTCGGCGGCTACGTGCACTGGAAGCGCGACCGAAGATCGTTCTCCTACTTCGGCCCGCTCATCTTCATGGTGACGCTCGCGCTCATCTACTACATGAACTTCAAGTACGGCTCGTCGCAGTCGCCGGAGCTCGGCGACTCCGTTCAGCGCGAGGTCCGCGACCGTGACTACTTCTATCTCTGGAGCTTCTCGGCGCTGAGCGTATGGATCGCACTCGGCCTGGTGTTCGTGTGGGAGACCGCCGCCGCACTGATCGGATCGGAGAAAGTGTCGGTGGGTGACGAGACTCTCGATCTTCCGCGACGACGAAGCTGGCTGCTCGCGACGCCGGTGCTCGCGCTCGCACTCATTCCGCTTTTTGCGAACTGGAAAGCTGCATCGCGCTCCGGGCAGACCGACACGGCCGATTTTGCCGCCGATCTTCTCAATTCGGTCGAGCCGTACGGGATTCTCGT
>JADGQU010000197.1 GCA_017881545.1 Gemmatimonadaceae bacterium | reverse complement strand
CCCCCCGGATGATGGAACACAATCATCGCGTTGCTCGCGCCCGGCACCTGCACTTCCACGCCCCAGTTCGTCCCGTCGGGGCCGCTGAACGCCTTCATCGTTCTGGCCATGATCGTCTCTAGTGAGTTGTCAGCGCCAGCGGATGCAAAAGCTGCCGCCCGCCGAATCCCGCGTCCATTTCGTGCCAGTACATCACGCTCGGCTCGCCGAGCTTCCAGCAATAGAAAACATCACGCGCGTCAATCTGCCCGCGAAAATCCACCAGCCCTGTGTCCATTCCCTTGCAGATGACGCCCAGTTCGTTCAGCTCGGCGATATAACCCTCGATGTCGCGTGCGAGTCGCTGCGCTTCGATTTGCAAAAGCTCCGCGATCGCGTCGGGGTGGTCGGGGCTCGCTCCCACGGTCGCGAGCTCGAACTCGCGGACCTTGTCCTCCCAGGACGCGTGGTCGCGCACGAGATCCTCGACGATCCTGCCGACGAGAGGCAGCGTCCGATTCGCTTCTTCGATTGTGAAGATTTTTTCCATGTCCCTACTGTGATTGAATTCAACAAGCTGGTCAAGTGCCGTCAGCGCTCCGATCTTCCCTCCGAAATCCTTTCCTGGAGCCGACGCTCTCTCCGCTGCTTGGCCGCGTTGTACCGGCGAATCTCCTCCGGCGTCTCCGGTGTGAGTGGGGGCACCGGAACCGGCCTTCCATTCCGATCAACTGCCACGAACGTCAGGTAGCACGAGTTCGTGTGGCGCCGCAGTCCGGTCAGAAGATTCTCCGTCTCCACCCGCACGCCGATCTCCATCGATGTCCTGCCGACGAAATTGACGCTCGACTTCATGATGACGAGATCGCCCATGTGGATCGGCTCGCGGAAATCCACTCGATCGACCGACACCGTCACGCACGCCAGGCGCGCGTGGCGGATTGCCGAGACGGCGGCGGTCGTGTCCATCATCGAGAGGACGACGCCTCCGAAGACGTGGCCGAGCACGTTGGCGTGCTGAGGCATCATGAGCTGTGCGGTCTCGTGCTGTGTCTCATGGACGGCGCGGGCACCATTGCCAGGCGACATCTCTTCCCCCTTCCCTCTTCCCCGTTCCCGATTGTCATTCGATTTGCCCGCGGATTTCGACCGGCTCACGTCAGCCGCCCAGTTGATGTCTGCACTGGTTTCGGGCGTAGCTTCTTCCTCGACACCTGCTGAATCCGCTCTCCGTACGCGGTCGCATCGTTGAAGGCCCGAGCGAGCGCGTGCCGCGTCTGTGCGTCCACTCTTGGCTTGTCGAGCCAGAATATCTGAACGAAACTCGAGGCGACGAGCCCAAGTCTCCACTCCCGCCCGCGATGATCGCGCAGCGACAGCGCGTTCGCCTTGTGCACCGAGTCGTAGTGGGAGATGACGTCGTAGCCGTCGTGTCTCCATCTGCGATTCACGAGTCCGCCCTCGCCCGCGGCTTCCTGGACGCTTGAGTCCCGCAGCATTCGATCGAGCTCGGCCGGCCTTCCGTTGCGGAGGTCGACGACCGCGCGCGTGGTGTCGTCCTGGTCGTGATCGTTCGCGCGCTCCACCGAAAGCCGGTGCTCGAGCGCGACGTAAGGACCGAGGACGTTGAGGATGTCCGTCTCTCCAACCGCCGTGATGTCGATGTCGTCGTCCGGATCATCGTCGGGTCCGAGCAGCGGCGCGCGTGGATGCTGGCGATGGTAGTCCTCCGAGAGCTGGACGATCGCGGTGTCGTCGAAGATGACGGCAGAGTCGCCGGTGGCGAGCTCGCGACGGAATACCCGTTCGCCGCTCATGAGGGCGCGAGGGAAGGAGCGATCGATCTCCCCGACGAAGATCTCGTAGTAGCGCCCGCCGGTGCGCGCCAGAATGAGTGGTGAGCCGCGGACTCTGAGTCCCGAATTGTCGCTTCGGACCCAATATGTCTGGTCGCCGGCGGACACAAGGAACTCAGCCGTCGGGGGCGGCGGGGGTGGGAGGGCGCAGGCACCCGTGGAGACACAGGCGCAGGCGAGGAGAACGATATTTCGGTTGCGCATCAGGCGGCGCGGGGAGAACGATAGGTTCGGTTGCGCATCTCCGCCAAATATACCGGGTTTTGTTCAGCAGCCACCGACCGAATTGCCCTCTGACGTAGTACTATTCAACTCGGTGGCGCGCCTTTACGACGCTGTTCGTTTTTGTGATTAGATTTGCTCCGTCTCCCTGCCGACATCCATACAAATAGAAGCATGCAATTTCAGAAGATCACCCTTGCGATAGCCGCGGTGGCGGCGTCTTCGGTGCTCGCCTGCACGGGCACGCACGATGCGACCGCCAAGAACACGACGCCTGATCGCACGCCGGAGCCCGCGTCGATTCAGGGCCAGAGCAACATGACGTTGGGGACCATAGCGACGCCTGCCAACGCGAACGCGAATGGCGCCGCCGGCGCTACCGCGGCCATTAGTGAGGGCGCTGCTCCGGTCCTGCCTCGCGCTGTTCCGGGCAACCCGCCTCGCGCTGCCGCCGACACCGATACCACGGCGCGTCCGCGCGTTGTCGCCGGAGATCATCCGACTCCTCCGGTCCTCGACTCGCTGATCAAGGGAACGCTTCCCGCGCGCGGATTGTACGTGTACCGCTTCGGCGCGAACACTCGTCGTCTCAAGCACCTCATCGGGATTGCCGACTCGACCGAGATCAACGCGCTCATCATCGACGTGAAGGACGAGTTCGGGCTCAATTACGAGTCCAGCGATCCGATGGTGAAGAAGAACGCGGGCACCCAGGTCAAGGCACACAATCTCCGCGCTCTCGTAGACACGATCCGCGCGCACGGAATTCTTCCGGTCGCGCGCATCGTCGTGTTCAAGGATTCGGTGACGGCGCGGAACAACCCTGAGCACACCATCAGGAAAGCGGACGGCACCGCATGGCACGACAAGAAGGGACAGACGTGGGTGAATCCGTACGCGAACGCGATCTGGGAGTACAACTTCCGCGTCGCTGAAGAGGCGATCAGGATGGGATTCGGCGAGATCCAGTTCGATTACATCCGGTTCCCCGAGCCCTACAAGAGTCTGCCGCCCCAGGTATTTCCGGAGCAGGCCGGACGGTCCAAGCCGCAGGTGCTGGGGGAATTCCTGACAGCCGCTCGCACGCGCTTCGCGAAGCTCGGCGTCAGAACGACGGCCGACATCTTCGGGCTCGTCACGACGGTCGGTGGCACGCTCGAAGTCGGACAGAAGTTTGAGCCGATCGCCCAGTCGGTAGATGTGGTGCTGCCGATGGTCTATCCGTCACACTATCCGCCCGGCTCGTTTCAGCTGCCGCATCCCAACGCGGATCCTTATACCGTGATCCACATCGCCATCTCCCGGGCCCGCGAGCGTGACGAGAAGATGGGCATCACGGGCGAGCACGTGCGTCCGTGGCTCCAGGCGTTCAGCATCGGGAATCCCAAGTACGGCCCGCACGAGCTCGAGGAACAGAAGCGCGGCGTGTACGACTCTGGATTCGACGGCTGGGTGCTGTGGGAGCCGGGATCACGGTACGACAAGTTTCTGCCGGCCCTCGAGAAGACTTTCGTGTCGCGGAAGAAGGTGCCGCCCGTGCCACGGCCGGCAAATCGGCTGGACTGATAACTACGAACTGGATGCGATCCAAACAACTACGAACTGAACGGGCGGGAGGCGTCAGTAGCACAGGCGCCAGTTTGTTAGTTCACTACGCCGGGACTTATCCCGGCAGAGTCATGACACAAGCAACTGCCTGTGCCCAGAACGCCACAGAGGCAAGTCCCGGCGTAGTGAACTAAGTACCTGACGCCTACGCTACTCGCGCCTCCCGCCCGTTCAGTTGCAGTTGCAGGTCCCATCCGCTAAGCCGGCGTTAAAAAAATCGCGGGGGCGTCGGCTTCGCCGACACTACTATATTATGCCCCGATGAGAACGACGGCCTCCATCTCCGGCATGACCTGCGCGCACTGCGTTCGCGCCGTGTTCACTTCCCTCGCGGGCGTCGAGGGAATCAGTAGAGCCGACGTCTCCCTCGGCCGGGCCGTGATCGACCACGACGGAACCGTGACGCCCGAAGCAATCCGCGCCGCCATAAAAATCGCGGGCTACGACGTGGCGGATATGAAAAGCGACGCGCGCACCCTCCCCATCGCGCCATGAAGCCGCCGGCCCACAACCCACCCGCGGAAGTGGACGAAGAGCGCACGGTGGGTGCGCTGCTCGCGCCGGATGTCCTCGAAATGCTCGAGGAGAGCCCCGATGCGATTTCGGCCGAGACCGAGGAGCTGCACGCCAAGGATCTCGCTGACGTCGCGCAGGCGCTGCCGCCGGAGATGGTCGGGCCGTTCCTCTCCGCCCTTCCGGTCGAGAGAGCGGCGGACGTACTCGAGTACCTGAACGAGGATCTCCGGAGCGAAGTCCTCGAGACGATGACCGTGCGCCAGGCGGCCGAGCTCGTTACGGAGATGACTCCGGACGATCGCGCCGACACACTCGAGGGACTCGAGGAAGAAACGACGGAGGGGATTCTCTCCGAGATTCCGGCGGCTGAGCGCGCCGAGACGGAGAAGCTGCTCGCCTACCCTCCGGAATCCGCCGGTGGATTGATGACGACGGAGTTCGTCTCCGTCTCGCAGGACACGCCGGTGGAAGAAGCGCTCGCCGCCGTGCGTCGCATCGCGAGGTCGGAACGCCGCGAGGCGATGAACACGATTTACACGACCGACTCCGCCGGCCGTGTGCAGGGCGTGATGTCGCTCCGCGAGCTGCTCGCCGCGCCCGAAGGCGGAAAGGTTTCGGACATTGCCTGGGAGAAGGTGCAGACAGTCCCGGTCACCGCCGACCGTGAAGAGGTGGCGCGGCTGGTGCGCGAGTACGATCTCGTCGCGGTTCCCGCGGTGGACGAGAACGGCGTGATCCAGGGCGTCGTCACGGTCGACGATGTCATCGACGCCCTCGTCGAGGAGCACACGGAAGACGTGCAGCGCTTCGGCGGTATGGAGGCGCTCGACATGCCCTACACGCAGATCGGATTCTTTTCGATGATCGGCAAGCGCGCGCCCTGGCTCGCCGCGCTTTTTCTGAGCGAGATGCTGACGACGACCGCGATGGGCCACTTCCAGAGAGAGTTGGAGAAGGCGGTGGTGCTCGCGTTGTTCGTGCCGCTCATCATCAGCTCCGGCGGCAATTCCGGCTCTCAGGCAACGTCGCTCATCATCCGCTCGCTGGCGCTGGGCGAGATCAAGCTCCGCGACTGGTGGAGGATCCTGCTCAGAGAGCTGCCATCGGGCCTGATGCTAGGCGCGATTCTGGGACTGCTTGGAATCTCGCGCATACTCATCTGGCAGCATCTCGGCCTCGCGACGTATCCGCATCCGAATCTGCTCGCGCTCACGATCGGCGTCGCA
>JADGQU010000025.1 GCA_017881545.1 Gemmatimonadaceae bacterium | reverse complement strand
TCGCAAGTCTGCAAGGTCTACGCCGAGAGAGGGATTCGCAGCTTGAAATGGACAAAAAAACGCCCGGCTCGCAAGGAGTCGGGCGTTGTTTTTCGTGGTGAATCCCGTCTAGCGGAGCGCCTGGATGATCAGGGCGCCGACCGCCAGGAGTGCTACGCCGATCGAGATCGCCGAAACAGGCGTCATCGTGACCTGCTGCTTCCACCAGCTGGTTTCGGAGCCTGGTGTGTCGGGAAGGGACGCCATGATCCGCTGCTGGACGTGCACCGGAGTGACCCGGCGGCGGAGCATCTCGCTTTCGGCGTTGATGCGGGTCCACAGCTCGATCTTCGACTTGCCCTCGACTTCACTTGCGCGCATTGCATCCACCTCACCGTCTAGCCAGTCGTGCAGTAATGTGTGACCAGGTACTCCAGTAATCGGAACCTCCCGGTCGTACATCTGCTCGGCGGGCTTGTCCTTTCTTTGAACGGGCTCTCTGCCCGTGATCTTTTCGTTGCTCTCGAAACCAGCGTCTTCGCGCATCATGCGTACTTCTCCTCAAGCAGTTGTTGGAGGGCCTCTCGCGCCCGATGCACTCGCATCTTTAAAGCGCCAACGGTCGTTTCCAGTAACAGCGCCATCTCTTCGTACGATCTCCCTTCTACGTGCTTCATCACGAACGCTTCACGCAGCGAGGGAGCTAATCTGGCCAGAGCAAACTGCAGGTCCGTCCGCAGCTCGTTGCGATCCATCTCTTCTTCCGGCGTCGAGTACGTCGAGGGCTGATCGTCCTCGTCATAACTCACGTGCGTCCGCCGAATGTTCTTCAGCCAATCCTTGCACGAATTAGCGACGATTCGGAACACCCAAGCGTCAAATCGGCCGCGAACTTCGCCCAAATGCTGATATGCTTTAATAAAGGACGCTTGGAGTATGTCTTCCGCCACATCGGGACTTCCGGTCATTCCAAGTGCATGTCGGTACAAGGGATCGCTATACCGGGCTATCAGAACCCCGAACGAATCCTTGGAACCCGCCAGGACCTTGGCAATGATCTCCTGATCGGCATCAATCCCCGGCACCAGACCATCCGGTGTCGAGCCCCCAGCGCCCAATGTTTGGGCACCCTGATTTTGCAGCGGTGTGGCTGTCATCTTCACATGCCTAATGTAATCCCTTTGCCGAGCCCTATATAGACCCAACTGGCGGGGGGATAACACTTTATCACCGTTACGTCGATTTGACGATCGACGGTTCGTGGAAGCAACCAAGATTAGCGGAGCCTTACCATATATAGATGTTCGAGGGCGATGTCGCGGTGATAGTGCCTGCCTACCCGGTCACTGTCGGCCCGGTATCGCCGGTACCGTTGGCTGAAATGGGTCACCTTTCCGTCCGCGGACGCCTTGGTCAACAGAGACAGCAGGGCCCCAGGTGGCAGATGCCCTTCGGAATTGAAGCTGACGAGCGCATGTGTCGCTGTCGTGGCTGAAAGGAGCGCCGAGAACAGCTTCTGAACCCGCCTGCCGTGCGACCAGTGGCTGCGACCCTCTTCACCGGCCAGCAGTCCCACCTTGCCGCGTATCGCCGGCAGAGCCTCCGCCCAGCCACGCGCCAGGATCTCGGGGATGTGATAGTAGGCAACGTATTGCCGCGAGTTGTACGGTGGATCGATGTAAAGGAGGTCCACCTCGCCGATCGTGTTCGCCGCGTCAATGGCATCCATGAGATGCGCTCGCGCGGGCTGGGATCCTTTGACGGGGACTTCTGGAGATATCTCGAACGCCCGCCTGGCATTTGGCTGCCAACGCTTCATGTACGACGCATACACGCCTGCCGTGTTCGCGACCCTGTCCGCGCCTTCGATTATCGCCGCGAGCAGCAAATAGTAGGTGTCCTCGCCAACCTTGCCGGCCTTTCGCCAGCTCTCCAGCTCCTCACGCGCTGCATCGATTCGCCCCGCGTTCGCGGGCGTGAAGTACATCCTTCCCTGCCCCTCGCCCCCATCGCCCCCACGGGCCGGCGAGAAGTTCCGGCTGATGAAACTCTCGCGGGGCGCCAGGGCGGCGAGATCCTTCGCCATCTCACTGAGCAAAGGGTCCGCGGAGTCGGCGACGACATAGGCGCGCTGGAACACGTACGACGACATGAGGAGATCGCTGGAGTGGACGCGCCAACCCTGGGCCTTGAGCGCGCGACTCACACTCGCCGTTCCCGCGAACGCGTCGTGCACCGACCCGACCGCGATGCCGCCCTTTTTCAGGGCCCGGAGGATGAAAGGAAGAAGCCGGGTTTTGTTTCCGATGTACCGCATGATGCAAAGAGGGCGAGGTTGTTGGCCTCGCCCTCTGAATCAGTGCCAGCCCAACACTACGGGCAAGTCGTCGTCAACACTGCCTGCGGATTCGCCGGAATCGCAAAACTGTACGTCGCGTTGAGCGCATCGGCCGCGCCGTTCGCCATCGCCTGATAGCCGTCTGCGTTCGGGTGCACTCCGTCGAGACTCACATACTGCCCGTAGGGCCTGACGCAACCGAGCATGTTGACGATGCTGAACGCACCTCTGCGTGTGACCCACTGCGCCCACAACGTGGTCAGGTCGAGATAAGCCCACCCGTTGGCCGCGGCCACCGCCTGAATGTGGCTGTTCATTCCGTCGATCACACCATTTACCACCACGATATCCGCTGGCGTGAGAATGTTGTCCTGCGCTCCGGGCGTGTCAGTACAGCTAATCGTTTGTGCGGTCCCCGTGGCCTGCGCCGCACCAACCGCGTTCAGAACCTTGATCGGAATGAAGATGGCGTTCGTGCTCGCCTGGCAATTCGCCGCGATGATGACGCCGAAATTCAGGAATGCGGCGCGATCGGCATACAGCTCGTCTCCGGTGCGCAGCGAGACGAACCCGGTTGTCTTCGGAAGTCCGACGAGCAGCACCTTTGCGCCGGTCTTCTTGACGCTGTCGATGAGCGCATCATAGACAGGTTGCCAGAGCGCATTCGGGACGAACGTGCCCGCTGAAGCCGCTCCCCTGTATGCCGCCTTCGGAAAGAGCAGCCCCGATGCGACGCCAAGAACCTCGTTCGCTCCGAGCTCCACCGACACGAGTGTCGGCTTCTGCTGCATCATCGCCGTGACCTGTGTGGTCCTCGCAGGAAGCACGAGCCGATACTGACGGCGGCGTTTCACGCCTTCGACCGATGCAGTCTCAGGTGTGACATAAAGAGCATCGTAAGTATTCGCGCCATCGATGGCGACGTCATTCGTCGGAAGCGTGGTCGCGCCAAGCGCAACGCATGCGGTGTCGGGAATGCTGGTCGTCTGGTTCGCTGCGGCGCTGATCCCGCTCAGGCGTCTGCTCAGCTGAAGCGGAGCAATCAGCGGCGAGAAGCAACCGGGAGCCGCGACGAGCGGCTGCGTAAACTGCGCAAAAGCCTGGTGCGAAAGAAGCTTGGTCCAGTCGTGCTGCTGGCTGAAGTAGACGACACCGTCCGATTGGACACCCATGCTGAGGCTCGTCCCGATCGCGACGTAACTCGAGAAGGCGTCCTGGCCGGCCGGACCCGTTGTTCTGTCATCGCTACAAGCAGCGAGAACGACGAGCGCGAGAATACCTGCAGAAAGCGACCAGTTACGCTTCATAACTTCTCCTCAGGGTGATCGAACGAGCGGAGGCGGGAACGACAAACAAGCGGCTGATAATATCTGTAATCACCGAAACGTCCGCCACCCCAGAGTTCGAATCGACTGTCCGTGCTCATCGAGCTTCGGAGGTGGTAACCTCACGCTCCCCGGCACGCTCGGAGGAACGCCCGTTCGAGCATCCGCGTCCACGTCTCGAAGAACTTCGGCCACTGTGCGCACAAGCCCGCACGGCACGCCCGCTGCCTGCAGTCGATCGATCCAGTTTTGCGCGCCCATCTCCTTCACGCGGCGGGACACGTCAGACACGAGGCGGTCCCGCTCCTTCACTCTGCCAGCATTTGTCCGCAGAACATCGTCCTCGGCCAGGTCGTGAAGACCAAGCGCGTTGGCGCACGCGCGCCACTGGCCGTCGCTTCCGACCGCGATGACGAACGACCTGTCTGCCGCCTCGAACAACTGATAGGGAACAAGGTTGGGATGCGCGTTTCCCCACCGCTCTGCATCGCTGCCTGAGACAAGGACGTTCTGCGCGACGTTCACCAGCGCTGCGCGCGCGCTGTCGGCCAGCGAGATGTTGATGCGGCGCCTTTCGCTCGGGAGCCGACCACCGGCGCGCTCCGCGACGACGCCGAGTATCGCAATCGCGGCATCTTTCCCGGCGATGACGTCGGCGAGAGCGACCCCGACTTTCGTCGGAGCTCCATCGGGCTCCCCGGTAATTGACATCCACCCACATTCGGCCTGGACCACGAAGTCGTAGCCGGGTCGCGCGCTGTCGGGTCCGAAGCCGGAAATCGTGCACCAGATGAGATCGGGATGCCTATCGAGGAGTTCGGCGGGATCAAGCCCAAGCCGTCCCAACGACCCGGACAGAAAGTTGTCGAGAACCACGTCGGCGCCACTGATGAGATCCAGGACGACCGCCCGATCGTGGGCCTGGGAGAGGTCGGCGGCGATGCTTTTCTTGTTCCGATTTATGGCCAGGAAATAGGCGCTCTGGCCGTCCGGATCGAAGGGTGGCCCCCACCCTCGGGTCTCGTCGCCTTCGCCCGGCCGCTCGACTTTAATGACGTCTGCTCCCATATCTCCGAGCATCATCGAACAAACTGGTCCGGCGAGCACCCTGCTCAAGTCGAGCACTTTTAGCCTCATTATGGCACTTATGTTCGACTACTGTTGGTTGTATGGCGCGATAATGGTCTTATAACTGCCCAAAGACCAGCATTTATGACGGTAGCGAACATACGTTACCCCACCTTGTTTTAGTGACGAAAAATCATATACTTAGCGCCGTTCGCGCCAGTTGGGGCAATCGCCCCCACTTCTGTGATTTCACACCCCGTCAGCACCACCCCATTGCGCTGACCGGAGCCCATAAATGCCCGATAAAGAAAAGACAGTCGCAGTTGCTACTCCAACAGCACCTGCCCCAGCCCTCGGCACACCACCCGCCGCACCCGGCACTCCGGGCACGCCCGGCGCGCCACTGGTCCCGCCAAGGCGGAGTCCGGGTCACCGCGGAGCTGATGTAAAAGATACCGTCGCCGAGATGGCGGCAAAGGCGCACGAGATCAGCCTGGAGGCGGGTAGCAAGATGGCCGCGGCCATGAAGGACGTGGTCGGCGCCGCCGCCGGACTTACCGGACTGGTACTCGAGAGCGCGCGCGATCTGCTCCAGTACATGGTTCGCCGCGGACAGATGACGCAGGAGGAAGCGGATAAGCTGATGCGCGAAGTGGAAGCCTCACACGCGAAGAGAAAGCCGTTCACACCGCCCGCGCACGCGGCCACAAAGTCGGCGGCTCCGAAAGTGGAGTCCTCGCATGCACCGCATGCCGCGCATACGTCCCA
This sequence comes from Gemmatimonadaceae bacterium, assembly GCA_017881545.1. Lineage (GTDB taxonomy): Bacteria > Gemmatimonadota > Gemmatimonadetes > Gemmatimonadales > Gemmatimonadaceae > UBA4720. Next base: position 8,738 of record JADGQU010000025.1, on the reverse strand, counting down.
TGCAGTGCATACGTCTAATGCTTCTCATGCCGGCCATACTTCGCACACCTCGCATGCAGGGCACACCTCGCATGCAGGGCATACCTCTCATGCTGCCCCAGTTCGACACGTGTCCGCCCCGGTCAAGCACGTCGCCAAGCACCCCGCCGCCAAGAAGCCGGCCGCGAAAAAGACGACGATGAAACCCGCCGCCAAAAAGCACGTGGTTAAATCAGCAGCCAAGTCCAAGCCCAAAGCTTCAGGCAAGGCCGCGAAGAAAAGGTAGAGAGTGCCCATCTCGCGCGGCGATGCGGTCGCGCTCGCCCGGGCACTGATACAAATCGATTCCAGAAATCCCACCCTCGCTCCGGACTCTCCGGGCGAGGGTGATTGCGCTCGGACCCTGGCATCGGTGCTCGATGACTGGGGTTTCTCCGTCCAATTAATGGAGAGCGTTCCCGGACGGCCCAACGTCGTCGCTCGGCTGGGACCGCGCGACTCGCCGGCTCTCATGCTCAACGGACATCTAGATGTCGTCGGGGTAGAGGGCATGGTCCACGAGCCTTTCAGCGCCGAAGTCCGCGGCAATCGTATCTATAGTCGCGGCTCCGCCGACATGAAGGGCGGCGTCGCGGCGATGTGCGCCGCGGCAGTGAGAGGCACCGACGCCAATTCCGCCCGACAGATTCTCGTCGCCGCCGTCGTCGACGAGGAGTATGAAAGCCTAGGCATGCGCGCGCTGCTCGCCGACGGTATCCGCGCCGACGCCGCAATCATCACGGAGCCCACGCGGCTCGCGATCTGCCCTGCTCATCGTGGCTTCGTGTGGCTGGACGTCGCCATCACCGGAAGAGCGGCGCACGGCAGCCGCTACGACATCGGAATCGATGCGATCACCCACGCTGGTCTGCTTCTGGCCGAGCTGGAAAAGCTGGAGCGCACACGCGAGTCGGGCCTGCGCCATCGATTGCTCGGCCGGGGTTCGCTGCACGCCTCGAAAATCCAGGGCGGAGTCGGAATGTCCACTTATCCTGAGGCATGCAATCTCGCCATCGAGAGACGCACGCTTCCCGGCGAATCAGTCGAGAGGGTCCTCGAGGAGATCACAGACGCGTGCGCCACCGTGCGCTCGCAGCATCCCCAGTTCGACGCCCGCGTTACATTGAATACGGCGCAACTTCCGAGTGATGTGCCAGTGGATTCTCCGATCGTGACCAGGCTTCGACGCGCGCTCGAGCGCGAGGAGCTGCCAGTGAAAATCGAAGGCCTCTCGGCGTGGACCGACGCGGCGCTTCTCAACGAGGCAGGGATTCCGACGATCTGCTTCGGGCCGGGCGATATCGCGCTGGCGCACGCCGCCGAGGAGTTCGTGCCGATCGAGGAAATAGATCTTGCCACCCGGGTGCTGACGCGCGTCGTCCGCGAATGGTGTGACGAGACCGCATCTACATCATAAGGAGCTGTTGAGTGGCGCAGTGGACTCACAAACAGTACGACCTTCTCGAGAGCGCCATCACCGGTGGAACGCGGATCTCGGCCTACCGGCGCGGAACCGAGTACGTGGTCGTCCCTACCAGATTGCGCATGATCAAGGGCCGCGAAGCAGTCGAAGCCATGCATCCCACCACCGGTGACGAGATCACGATTTATCTCGATGAGATGGACAGCTTCGAGATCGTGAAATGACGCGCGCGCAATCGGGGGATCTGGTCGCGATCTACGCCGACGAATCGTGCATCGGGAACGGGCGCGAAGGCGACAATCCGGGCGGAGCCGGCGGGCTGATCGAATGGCTTCATCCGAAATCCAGCGAGGTCACCCGCTGTGACTACTGGATCTCCGAGCCCGCGACGACCAACAACCGCATGGCGCTTCGGTCGGTCATCGAGGCGTTTCGTGAGATTTCCCGCCGCGGCAACTGGTACAAGGTATTGTTCACCAGCGACTCGAAGTACATCGTCGACGGGATGAACGAGTGGGTTCATAACTGGAAGGCACGAGACTGGAAGAAGAAAGGCGGACCAATAATGAATCTGGAGTTGTGGAAGGAGGCGGCAGCCGCGGAGTCAGATCACGAGGTCCAATGGAGATGGGTGCGTGGTCACAACGGACAGCCGCAGAATGAATACGCGAATTTCCTGGCCACCCGCGCCGCGGCGGAACAATCAAACTCGGGCGGTTTGCGGGAATCGGAGTTCGACGCATGGGTGGCGACACAGAAGGCAGGAACAGTCGACTTGAAGAACATGGCTCCCTTCCCCGATCTTCAATCATTCCAGCCGAGCAAGCGAGCATGGACGACCTAGACCGCCTCTTTCAGAGATTGGTTCACAACATCAGAAACGGGCACGCCGAGTATCTGAGCGTGCCCTTCACGGTGCAGGAGCTGTACGACACACTCGTCCCGTATCGGCACTACCGTCGCGATCTCGGAATCGAAACCAATCAGGACTACGAAGCCGCGCTGACCCGGCTCCTCTCGGGCGAAAAAGGCTACGTCCGCGCCGACCAGGCGATGCAGGACCGGCTGAAGAAGGAGATGGCGTCGTCGAACGCGGACGTGGGAGTCTTTCGCGACTATGCCGAGGCGAGAGTCTCTCTCGCGCCAGATGCCCTTCAGAAAATCGGTGTCGCGATCCCAACGCAGAACTCCGGTGGCTACGCGGTCAGCAAGGCAGGGAACGGCAATGGCGGCGCTCCCGGAGACGCAACTACTTCGTTCGTCGCGCCGGGGATATCGACAATGGAGTCGGCGTTGGGGTGCAAATTCTGCGGCGGCACTCTGCCTGAAGGCCGCACCTCGACTTACTGCCCTCACTGCGGGCAGAATCTCGCCGCGAAGCACTGCGCTGGGTGCGGCGTGGAGCTCGATCCGGTTTGGAAGTTCTGCGTCAACTGCGGGAAGAAGGCGTAGAGCATCTGGGAACTGCAAGCTGAACAGCAGCTGAAAACTGAACGGGATCCGAGATCTGAGAAGCGCAGATCCCAGAGTTTAGTAACTGCGTCTGCGACGAATCTGAGTGGCGTAATTGCACAGGCGGTCGGTTGTAACAGGAGACGCGCTCGATTCGGTCGGAGCGCGGTGACTAGTTACTCAGATCTGTGCCTCTGAGATCTCGGATCCCGTTCAGTTCAATTGTCAGACAGTTTCAGTTCATTTTGGCATGCGAAGGCGGGATCACCAAGCTGCTGGCGGGTATATTCAAGTTGCCATGACCGAAACATCAAACCGCCCCGGCATCGTCTTCCTCTCCGCCGTCCGAACACCGTTCGGCACCTTCGGCGGAAAGCTGAAGGGATTCTCCCCCGTCGATCTCGCTGTCCACGCCTCGAAGATTGCGATCGAACGCGCGGGAATCAGCGCCGCCGACATCGATCAGACGATTTTCGGAAACGTTCTCTACACCACGAACGATTCCATTTACTTCGCCCGTCACGTTTCACTCAAATCTGGTTGTCGCCAGGAAACCTCGGCGCTCACACTCAACCGACTGTGTGGCTCCGGATTCCAGGCAGTCGTGAGCGGAGCCCAGGAAATCATCCTCGGTGATGCGCGCGCGTGTCTCGTCGGCGGAGCCGAGTCGATGTCGCAGGCGCCGCACGTCGTTCGCGGGATCAGATGGGGCACTCCGCTTGGCAAGGGACCGCCGCTGGAGGACACCCTGTGGGAGGGACTGACCGATTCCTACGTCGGGCTTGGAATGGCGGAGACGGCCGAGAATCTGGCTGAACGATACAAGCTCGATCGCGGATGCGTGGACGAATTCGCGCTGAGATCGCAGCAGCTCTCGAAGGCGGCGTGGGACGAAGGTGTATTCAAGGATGAAGTGGTTCCGGTTCCCATCCCCAATCCAAAGACCGGCAAGATCGACGAGATGACGATCGACGAGCACATGCGCCCCGACACGACCGCGGAGAAGCTGAGTGCCCTCAAGCCGGCATTCCGAAAAGGCGGTGTCGTGACCGCCGGAAATGCATCCGGCATCGGCGATGGAGCGGGCGCGATGGTTATCGCCAGCGAGAAGTTCGCGCGCGAGCGCAAGCTCGAACCGCTCGGAAGACTGGTGTCGTGGGGGGTTGCTGGTGTCGATCCGGCGGTGATGGGAATCGGACCGGTTCCGGCATCGAAGGCCGCGCTGGCAAAGGCCGGGTTGTCCATGAAGGACATGGATCTGATCGAGGTGAACGAGGCGTTCGCTGCGCAGACCTGCGCAGTCGAGCGCGAGCTGTCTCTCCCGCGCGAGCGACTAAACGTGCACGGCGGGGCCATTGCCTTGAGCCATCCGCTGGCCGCGTCGGGAGCGAGAATCACGGCCCATCTACTGCATGCGTTGCGTGCCCAAGGCAAGCGATATGGACTTGGCACCGCATGCATCGGGGGCGGCCAGGGAATCGCGGTCATTGTTGAATCCATTCAATAAAGCGCGCTCGTCGCGGCGAACGGGGAAATCATGAAGTCATTGGTCAGAGCATTTGGATTGGCATCGGCAGTCGCACTCACCGCAGCTTGCGCCTCGGTTGGTGGCGGCACGGGCGGCACCGTGACGAACGGCGGCGCCGGTCCGACAGCCGGGACCACGTCGCCAGCCATCATCTGGCCCATCAAGACGCGGGAGCACGTCGATCTCTGGCTCCATGGATTCGCGATGCTCCAGGAAGACACCACCTTCGTGCCTTTCTTCAGGCGCGGATACAGCACCGACATGATCGTGCTCAAGAACAGGGCGAACGTGGTCTCGCAGCTGGATGCCAACCGCGACAGACTCCGCGCGAGGCTGGCAACCAATGCGCAGCTGGTCAACGCCCAGTTCGTGCCGCTCTCGTTCTCGACGTGGAGCGAGCTAACCCAGACGGTCGATCTGTTCGTTCGCGCGAACGGAGATCCCCGCGCCGCGTCATCGCAGGAGCAGGCCGGCGCGATCGCCTTTCTTGCCGCGTACTTCCAGACCGGACCGGACCGGGACTGGCTGCGCCTCTTCGTGCAGTCGCTCGACGACGAGAGCACCCGCTTCTACCACTCGTACTGGGTCCAGCAGCAGCGTGAGCGCAGCAACGTCCTCGAGCTCGTCGACACGCTCTGGCAACGGACCTATCGGCCGCGGATGCAGAGATTCCTCAACAACACCCAGCAGGCGCAGGGGACCATTCTGCTCTCGCTGCCGCTCGATGGCGAAGGGCGATCGCTGACCAACGGCAAGCAGTCGAACACCATCACGGTCACGTTTCCCGAGCGGCCGAACGATGCGGTGGAGGCGATCTACGTAATCACGCACGAGGCGGTCAGCGGAATCGCCGGCACCGCCGTTACCGACAACATCACGCCAGAGCAGCGCCGCACCGGACTCGGCGAGCGCTATCAGAGCTCCGCGGCGGTGCGCGCCGGCGCGCTGCTCATTCAGCGGACGTCGCCCGAGATTCTCGACGGATACATGCGCTACTACTTGAAGTCGGTGAACCGGCAAGCGGGCGCGAACGTTCAGGCGACGTTCACGGCGACGTTTGCGCTCCCCGACACCATTCGCGACGCCCTTGTCCGCCAGCTCGATGTCGTACTCGGGGGGATTTAGGGCGGACATCGAGCGCGGAACCGGACAGCAGTTCACGCAGCAGATATAATTCTGCCATGGCCGACGAGAAATCTCCGCTGCCCGCGCCCGTTCCGGCCCGGCAGAATCTGCTCGACCGCCAGGCGCTCGAGCGCGTGCTCGCGCGGGCGGCGGAGCTTCAGGGCGCGAGCGCGCTTCCCGAATCCAGCGATTTGATCAGCGAGAGCCAGCTCCTAGACATCGGAAACGAAGTCGGGCTGAATCCGGCGACGATCAACCAGGCGCTCGCCGAGGAAAGGACGCGCGTCAACGTCCCAGAGGAGCGGGGTCTCGTGGCACAGATCGCGGGCGCCAGCTTCGCCACTGCGACGAGGACCGTGCCCGGAACTCCCCGCGACGTTCTCGCGACGATCGATGCCTGGATGCTCCGTGATGAATGTCTTCAGGTGCAACGCCGCTTCTCCGACCGAATCACCTGGGAGCCACAGAGGGGGCTCTTCGGCAAGATCAGGCGCACGGTCAACGTCAGCGGGCGCGGCTTCTATTTGATGGACACAGGACAGGTGTCCGCGACGGTGCTGCCGGTCGATGCCACGCGCGTCGTCGTCAGACTCGACGCCGACATTCACGCCAGCAGATCGCGTCGGGTCGGAATGGGCGGCTTTCTCGCCGCGATGGGAGCTGCGGCCAGCGGAATCATCGGACTCGGGCTCATCGTTGCCCACATTCCGCTCTTCATTGCGGCCGGCGCGGCCGTGCTTCCGTTCGCCGGCAGCTCCTTGGCGGCATACAAGGTGGCGCGGACGCACCGCCGCGTGCTCTCGAGCGTGCAGCTCGCTCTGGAGCAGATCCTCGACCGGCTCGAGCACGGTGAGTTCGAGAGACCCGGGCTTCTCGGAACGATTTCTTCGCGAGCGCGGTTGCCGAGGGGATAGATTAGAGCGCTTCGCACGAGAGGTTGATCCGCTCCATGAAGAAGATCGAGAAGGTCGGCGTCCTTGGTGGAGGCCTGATGGGAAGCGGCATCGCCCAGGTATCGGCTGCGGCCGGTTTTCCCACGATTGTGCGCGAGGTCTCGGAAGCTCTCTGTGCGAAATCGCGACAGGCGATCGAGAAGTCCCTCGCCAAAGGCATCGAGCGGGGCAAGGTCACGGAGGCCGAGCGAGACAAGACGCTCGGAAACCTCCGATTCGTCACTGAGCTGAAAGAGCTGGCGGACTCCGATATCCTCATCGAGGCAGTCGTTGAGGATCTCGAGGTCAAGAACAGCTTGTGGTCGCAGCTCGACAAGATCGCGCGACCCGATGCGATCTTTGCCTCCAACACGTCGAGCCTGACGATCATCGCGATGGCGACCGCGAGCGGACGCCCCGACAAGATGCTGGGAGTGCATTTCTTCAATCCGGTGCCGCTCATGAAGCTGGTGGAGATCGTCCGCACGATCACCACCAGCGAGGATACGGAGCAGCGCGCGCTGGATTTCGTGCGGGCTCTTGGCAAGGAGCCGATACGGGCGAAGGACAACTCCGGGTTCGTCGTGAATCTGCTGTTGATTCCATACATGATCGACGCGATCAAGGCGCTTGAATCGAACGTCGCCTCGATCGAGGACATCGACAAAGGAATGCAGCTTGGCGCCGGACACCCGATGGGCCCGTTTACCCTTCTCGATTTCGTGGGGCTCGATACCGTTTACAAAATCGCGGAGATCATGTTCACGGAGTACCGCGAGAGCCGGTACGCTCCCCCGCCCCTGCTCAAAAGAATGGTGCTGGCAGGAATGCTCGGCAGGAAATCGGGGAAGGGATTCTACGATTACTCGTCGACTCCTCCGCGGGCCAGCCGTCTCGGATTGTGAACCTGGAGCTTTCCGCATGACGATGCATTCTCGCTTCTCCAGCGGCTCCGACTCGTGAGCCTGCCGGGGTTCCGCGGATATTTCCGGGAAGACGAGCTCGCCCGTGCTGTCTATTCCGAAGCGGCGGGGATCGGGCGCGCGATTCCGGCCGCCGTTGCCGTTCCGGTGGATGCAGAGGATGTCGTCGTCCTCGTGAGGTGGGCGGCAGAGACGGGGACGAGCCTCATCCCGCGGGGATCGGGAAGCAGCATGTCAGGCGCCGCCATTGGAACCGGCGTCGTCGTCGATCTCTCGCGCATCAATCACCTTGGCAGAATCATCGAGAGGGACCGAACCGTCTGGTTAGAGCCCGGAGTTCTATGGTCGACGCTCGATGTGGCTGCGAGGAGAAGGGGTCTGCGATTTCCTGTGGATCCGTCGAGCGGAGATTTCTGCACGCTCGGCGGAATGGTGGCGACCAACGCCGCGGGTGCTCACAGTCTTCGCTACGGCGCGACCCGCGCCTGGGTGAACGCGCTCGATTGCGTCTTCAACGATGGGGATCGCGCCATCATCACGCGCGGCGAGCCGCCCCCGAAGAGAATCGAAGCCATCAATCGCTTCATGCGCGATGTTCATGGGGAAATTGTCGCCAGTGACAAGCGCCGGCCGATCGTCCATCTCGGAGTCCGCAAGGAATCTTCGGGGTACGCGATCCACGATTACGCCACGAACGCGGACCTGGTGGATATTCTCGTCGGCAGCGAGGGGACGCTTGCGATCATGGTCGGCATCGAGCTCAAGCTCGCGCCCCTTCCCGCGGCGACGAGCAGCGTGCTCGGATCCTTTCCGTCGCTGGAGGAGGCGACGGTGGCGGCGACCAAGGCGGTCGAAGCAGGCGCCAGCGCCTGCGAGCTGCTCGACAGAACTTTTCTTGCGTACGCCGCGACGGGCAGGAGCGCCGACGAGAAGTTCCGGCAGCGCGTGGAGGGCGCGGCGGCGATTCTGCTGGCGGAAGTCGAGGCAGACAATGCCGACGCGGCGGCGGCCGGAGCACAGAAGCTCGCAAAGGCATTCACTGACGCCGGAGCCAGAGATGTCGATGTCGCCCTGACGCCGGAGGCGGAGCACGATCTCTGGGAGCTGCGGCACGCGGCGAGCCCGATCCTTTCCGCGCTGGAGCATTCCACATCGATGCAGTTCATCGAGGACGGCGCGGTCCCGCTGGCGAAGCTTCCGGACTACGTCCAGGGAGTAAGGAAGGTGCTGGCCGAGCGAGAGGTGAGCGGAGTGATCTTCGGTCACGCCGGAGATGCTCACGTGCACGTGAATCCACTCATCGACATCAGACAGCCCGACTGGCGTGAGAAGGTGTC
>JADGQU010000196.1 GCA_017881545.1 Gemmatimonadaceae bacterium | reverse complement strand
ATGACTGCCTATGCCCGCGCGCTCAATCTCCACCGCTAACATCTCCTTCGGACTGGTCTCGGTTCCGGTGCAGATCTATTCATCGGCCGAATCCAAGGCGAGCGTGTCGTTCAATATGCTGCACAAGAAATGCGGCGGACGACTCAAGCAGCAGTACATCTGCCCACGAGACAACAACGAAGTCGTCGGCCGCGAAGACACGGTCAAAGGCTATGAGTTCGCCAAGGATCAATACGTGATCCTGTCACCCGACGAGCTCAAGGCGCTCGAGGAGAAGTCGACGGCGATGATCGACGTGATCGAGTTCGTTCCGCTCGACAAGGTCGACCGTGAGTACGTCGAGAAGATCTACTACCTCGGTCCCGATAAGGGCGGCGATCGCGCCTATCGACTGCTCGCGGCCGCGCTCAAGGACACCGGCAAGGCGGCCATCGGCCAGTATGCGGCGCGCGGACAGCAGCATCTGATTCTGCTCCGCCCCAAAGACGGCGTCATCGTGATGGAGCAGTTGCACTATGCCGACGAGGTCCGTCCCACGACCGAGGTCACGATCCCGCCCGGCGAGGTGAAGGACGCCGAGCTGAAGCTGGCGAAGCAGCTGATCGATCAGACGTCTAACGAGGCGTTCGAGCCCAGCAAGTACAAGGACACTGTGCGCGAGCGAGTGCTCGAGACGATCCAGCGCAAGGTGGACGGGCAGGACATCACCGCCGATATCACGCCGGGCACCGACACCAAGATGCTCGACCTGATGCAGGCACTGAAGGCGAGCCTGGCCGGCGGCGGCGAGAAACCCAAGAAGGAGAAAGCCGAGTCGAAGCGCAAAGCGTCGTGAAGATTCTGGCGGGAACGAGCGGGTACGCGTTCAAGGAGTGGAAGGGAAACTTTTACCCCGCTGATCTAAAGGATGACGGATTCCTGGGCTACTACGCCAGCAAGTTTCCGGCGGTCGAGATCAACAACACCTTTTATAGATTGCCGAAGGAGAACGTGCTGCGCGACTGGGCGGCGCAGGTGCCCGACACGTTCACCTTCGCGCTCAAGGCGAGCCAGCGCATCACGCATCACGCGCGGCTCAAGGAGCAATCGGCCGATCTCGTCGATTTTCTGCTGAAGAACACGGCGGTCCTGGGCGACCGGCTGGGCCCGATTCTATTTCAGCTCCCGCCCAATCTGAAAAAGGACGTGCCCCGCTTCCGCGGATTTCTGGGGCTGCTGCCCTCGGACCGCCGGTACGTGTTCGAGTTCCGCCACGAGAGCTGGTTCGACGACGAAGTCTACGACGCCATGCGCGAGCGGGACATCGCCATGTGCGTGGCGGAGCAGGAGGACTTCAAGGTTCCCGTCGTCAGCACAGCCTCGTGGGGATATCTGAGGCTGCATCGTCTCGACTACGACGAAGCTGCGCTCGTCGAGTGGGCGAAGTGTGTGACGGGACAGGCGTGGAAAGAAGCGTACGTGTTCTTCAAGCACGACGAGGGCGCGGGATCGGGGCCACCGGCGGTCACGACATTCGTGACTGCATGTAACGGCGGGTAGGGGGCGGACACGGCACCCCGAGAGTTCCCGGGAGTACAATTTGCGTTGATATCGAATGATGACTAGCGCGCCCCCAACCAACACTCTTCGCGACGCGGCCGTTGCCGCCATGGTGAAAAACGGCTTCGAGCCCGCCTTCTCCGCGGCGGTGATGAGCGAGATCCGATCCCTCGACGATCCCTCCGACAATCCCCTGCCCCCGGGCGTCCAGAACCTGCGCCAGCTACTCTGGTCATCGGTGGACAACCAAGAATCGCGCGATTTGGACCAAATCGAAGTAGCTGAGCGGCTTGCCGATGGCTCAATAAGAATCCGCATCGGCGTCGCTGATGTGGAAGGACTCGTTCCGATCGGCTCGCCCGCGGATCAACACGCAGCCGCGAATACGACTTCTGTCTACACAGGCGTCGCCGTCTTCCCCATGCTGCCGGAGCGGCTTTCAACCGACCTCACTTCACTGAACGAGGGAGAGGACCGCCTCGCCGTCGTCATTGAATTCGACGTCGCCCACGACGGAGCGCTCGGCAAAGGCTCAGTGTACAACGCGATGGTGCGCAACAGGGCCAAGCTTGTCTATGAGTCCGTCGGCCTCTGGCTCGAGGAGAAAGGGCCTGCCCCGCCGGCAATCGCGGCATCTCCCGAGCTGCACGATCAGCTCCGCACGCAGGACGAAGCGGCGCAACGGCTGCGGCTCGCGAGAAGCATCGCCGGTGCTCTCGACTTCGAGAGCGTCGAGGCCAGTCCGGTCGTCGTCAACGGCAAGGTCGTGGATCTGGCTGTCGCCCGACGCAATCGTGCGCGCGACCTGATCGAGGACTTCATGATCGCCGCGAATAGATCCGTCGCGACCTATTTGATCGACCGCGGCTCGCCGTCGCTGCGCCGAGTGGTGCGTGAGCCAAAGCGATGGGATCGCATCGTCGCGCTGGCGGCGGAACTCGGTCAAGTGCTTCCCGAAAAGCCCGACAACGTTGCATTGAGCGAGTTTCTCGCGCGTCGCCGCGAGGCCGATCCCGAGCACTTCCCCGATCTGTCGCTGTCCGTCATCAAGCTCCTCGGCCCCGGCATCTACGTTCTCGAGCGCCGACTGGGAGACCGTAGAGAGATGGGTCACTTCGGTCTCGCCATCGCTGACTATGTGCACTCAACCGCTCCGAACCGGCGGTTCGCGGATCTCGTCACACAGCGGATGTTGCGCGCGGTAAACTCTGGCGGCGCGCGGCCGTATTCCGATGAGCAGCTCACGGAAATAGCGAGTCACTGCACGGAACGTGGCGAGGCGGCGCGCAAGGTCGAGCGCACGATGCGCAAAGTGGCTGGAGCATCGATGCTGGAGGAGCGCGTGGGCGAGAGCTTCGCCGCCATCGTGACTGCCTCGTCGCCGAAGGGGATATACGCGCGGGTGCTCAGTCCACCGGTGGAAGGCCGCATCGTGCGCGGGGGCCGCGGCCTCGACGTTGGCGACACCGTGCGCCTCAAGCTCGTTGTCGCCGATCCGGTGCGCGGATACATCGACTTCGAGCACGAAGCGGAGGGCAGCGCATCACGGAAACTCGAGCGCAGCCGGCGCAAGAAAGCGGCGGCGGATCGACTCCACTCACGCATCGGAGAGATGTTCGACGCCGAGGTCACGGGTGTGTCCGAGAGCGGTACGTATGTACGGTTGCTCGACGGCTCGGCGGAAGGACGCGTCGTGCGGGGCTACAAGCCACTTTCTGTCGGGATGAAAGTTCCGGTCAAACTCGTCAACACCGACAGTGTCCACGGATTCATCGACTTCGAGTATACGCAGGGCGTGGATCCCTCGAAGGACGAGCGTCGCGCGCGCAAGCGGGCGGCGGCGCTCTCGCTGCGAGACCGGATAGGGCAGACATTTCGCGCCGTCGTGTCCGGTACGTCGAAGAAGGCGACGTGGCTGAAGATCGAGCCCGACGAGATCGAGGGGCGCCTCGTGCGCGGCCGTCGCGGCCTGAGAGTTGGGGACGAGACCGGCGTGGTGTTGCTGGCGGTCGACCCAGCCCGTGGGTTTATAGATTTCGCGCGTGAGGACACGGTGCTGCCGGTCGGCTGAATCCCTGGCGCACCCTTGCCACGAGGCCATCAGATTCGCAGTCTAAGCGTATGAGTTGAATGAGAGCCAATCCCGGCTGAGCAAGGAGACTGAAATGGCGGAGAGCGTCTACAAGGTGATCGAGCTGGTCGGCACCAGCACCGAATCGTGGGAGAAAGCGGCAACAGCGGCGGTCAAGCGGGCGGCGAAATCCCTGCGCGACCTGCGAGTGGCGGAAGTATCGCAGCTCGACATGGTGATTAAGGACGGCAAGGTTGAGAGCTACCGGGCGAAGGTCAAGGTTTCGTTCAAGTTCGAGGGCAACTAGAAAACGGGTCCACGCTTCATCTCATAGGGAACGGTCTGTATGCAAGTAACTGCTCCTGACCGCAGAGCACATCCAGGCTCGATCGTCGTCGCAGGGTTTTTTCTTTGCCTCGCGACGACCTCGTGTGCGACAACAGGTGCGCTCAAGAGAGAGCCGCTGGACGCGGGAACGAGTCAGACCTATTCAGCGCCTCTGAACCGAGTGGTGTCGGCGGCGCGGGAAGCCGTCGCACAGGCGGGTTTCCAGATCGATGACGTGGTCCACCCCAACGACTCTACGTGGATGGTCATCGGCAAGCGCGGCGCTGGATTCTTCAGCTACGGAGAGCTGGTGCGCGCGGTCGTCCAGCCGGCAACCGGAGGCCAGACCGTAGTCCGGGTGGTGACACACCGTAGGCTGGCGACCGACATCACCGCGAAGGGTGACTACTCGCACGCGATACTCTCGAGCATCGCCGCGATCGTGCTGACCTCCGCACCGTAGGCGCTCTTACTTAACGCCGGGGAGAGTCCCGCTGAGCTCCGATTTTGGCGTTAGACCCGCCTCAATCCGATCGGGAAATTGGACCTCATCAGGTAACCACCGTGGCCCGCGCGACTTAGCGTAAATTGTTGTCAAATCTACATTTACGACCCGCAATGGGTTATACTCAGTCCTACGATTCGAACTAGTTTTAGCGCCCGATTTGATGCTCTTGGCGCTGGCCGACCTGCGGAGAATCCTCGCACGCAGGGCCCGGAAGATTCCGACGGGGTGCTGGAGATAATTCAAATGATCAAGACCACCAAGAAGGGGCAAATCGCCCGTAGCGTTCGGTTCGAACTCGCAAACAACAAGAACGAAGAGTTTCAGACTCTCTTCAAAAACGAGATCCTTCCGACCCTCAAGAAGCAGGAAGGCTTCAAGGACGAGTTGCTTCTGGTGAAGGATCAGCACGTCCTCGCCATCAGCGTCTGGAACGACATGGATTCGGCACGTAAGTACGAATCCGCGACGTATCCTCAGCTGGACAAGAAGCTTCGCCCGGTAATGGCCGGAAACGCGACGGTCGAGACGTTCAAATACGACTCGCTGTCCACGATCGGCTGACCTAACCTTTCAAGGTCAAGAACACAGGAGGGGCCCATCTGGGCCCCTCTTTTTTTTTCGCCCTCCCCAATCCCGTACCGCTCAGTATCATATACGGTGTCTCATCCGGACCCAGTCGGACCCAGCAGGGATAGAAAGGATATGACGCCCTCACATAAGACCCGAATCAGCGCGACCATCCTGGCCGCAATCGCCTTGTCTGCGTGCACCAGCGCGGGACACGGAGCGATGCAGACATCCACCTCCTCAACAACCGCGAGAACGAGCGATGCGGCTTACATCGCTCAGGCGAGGGCCGACAGCCTCCGCCTTCCCTACACGGAAGCGGACGTGAGCTTCATGTCGGGAATGATCCACCACCACGCCCAGGCCCTCGTCATGTCGCATTGGGCGCCTACACACGGCGCCAGCGCTCCGGTACTCAGGCTGAG
>JADGQU010000195.1 GCA_017881545.1 Gemmatimonadaceae bacterium | reverse complement strand
CCACGAGCACTCAGAAGTGTAACTACCTGTGCCCATTGGACTTACGATATAAGAGTGTCGGGACCGACGCAATTTTGGCCGTGTTATGCGATGCTTCCCGCAACTCGCCACAGCTACGTCGGGAGGCCGTACCTCGAGAGCTTCCGATACAGCGTAGAAGGGTCGATTCCGAGGACCTCGGCGGTGCGCGGTTTGTTTCCGCCTTCGTTCTCCAGAACCCACAGAATGTAGGCGCGTTCGATGGTGTCCAGGGTCGGGTTTGCCTGCACGGCATCGCTGACCAACGGCTCCGATTTGGGCTCGACGACTCGCTCCGGAAGCGCCGAAAGCGGAATCGTGTCGCCTTTGACCAGAATCGCCGCGCGTTCGAGCGCATTCTCGAGCTCGCGCACGTTCCCGGGCCACGAGTATCGCTGCATCGCCTCGAGGGCGTCGGGCGCCAGCACCTTGGGTGCCTCACCCCGGACTTCACCAGCACGCTTGAGGAACGCGTCGGACAGCAGGCTGATATCGTCCGGGCGAGTACGGAGCGGCGGTAGCACGATCGAGATGACATTCAGGCGATAGTAAAGATCGCTTCGGAAATTCCCACGCTTGATCTCGTCCTCGAGGTCGCGGTTGGTAGCCGCGATCACCCTCGCGGTTACCGGCTTCGCCTCGGTCGCGCCGACGGGTATGACCTCACGCTGCTGCAGAACGCGCAGAAGCTTCACCTGCGTCGCCGGCGTGGTCTCACCGATCTCGTCGAGAAGGAACGTTCCTTCTCCGGCCGCGAAGAACAACCCTTCCTTGTCGCGCGACGCTCCAGTGAAGGATCCCTTGACGTGCCCGAACAGCTCGCTCTCGAGCAGGCTCTCGGGCAGCGCACCACAGTTGATGGATAGGAAAGGCTTCGTCGCCCGTGCCGAAAGGTCGTGGATGTAGCGTGCCACGACTTCCTTTCCGGTTCCGGATTCGCCCTGGAGCAGAACGGTCGAGTCGGTACCGGCAACTGATTCCGCGACGTGGAGCGCATCGAGCCACGGCTTGCTGGCGCCGATCGGACGGCCCGATCTCTCCCGACGCTTCAAATCCGCCTTGAGCGTCCTGTTCTCGCGCCGCAGCGAGCGATGCTCGGCGGCGCGGCGGACGATGGTCACCAGCTCTTCATTCTTGAACGGTTTCTGGATGTAATAGAAGGCGCCGTTGTTCACGGCGCCGATTGCCGACTGGAGGCTCGCCTGGGCCGTCATCAGAATCACCACCGCTTCCGGGTCGTGCGCGCGCACAGAGGCCAGAATGTCCAAACCCGTGACGTCAGGCATTCTGACGTCGGTGATGATCAGGTCTGGCTTCAGCGCGGCGATCTGCTCCAGGCCCTTCTTGCCGCCGAGCGCCGTGTAGGGGATGAATCCCTCGCTCTTGAGCAGAATCCGGATCGTGTCCAGGATGCCCATCTCGTCATCTATGACGAGAACCGTCGGAGCCGAGATGGCGCTCGCCGTCATTGCTCGATCCTGGCCGAGGCGCGCGGAGTCTTGTTGCCTCCTTCACTTCCAAGCCGGGGCAGAATCACCGTGAACCTCGTCCCCTCGTCCTTGCCATCGCGACCGACGAGGATGAAGCCATGGTGCGCCTCCACTGCGCGGTGCACGATCGAGAGACCGAGTCCGGTCCCGCCAGCTTTCGTGGTCACGAAGGGCTCGAACAGCCGGTCCTTGATCGAGTCGGCTATTCCCTTTCCCTGATCGGTTACCTGCACCATCATCGCCCCTCGGGTGAAGCGCTCGGCCTGTGCAGGGAGCTGGTTGTACGCAAGCTCCGCCGCTTCGAGCCGGACTTCGCCGCCGGGTGGTGACGCTTGAACCGCGTTGAGAAGGAGATTGAAGATCGCACGATGGAGCAGATCATCATCGCCAACGACGACCAGCGGGGTCGAAGGAAACAGCTCGCGTATGGTCACATTTTCCGGCTTGTCTGGGTGCGCACTGACGAGCGCCGCGGCGTGGTGCGCGATCTCCGCCAGGTCTACTTTGCGCACGCTCGTCACTCCCGTTCGCGCAAAATCGAGGAATTCCGACAGCAGTCGCGACAATCTGTCGGACTCTCGCTTGACGAGAGTGGTGAGCGTTCGCGTATCGTCGTCGGCGCCGGGGACTTTCGCGAGCAGCTCCGCCGCGCTTCTGATCGATGCCAATGGGTTCTTTATCTCGTGGGCCAGCGACGCGCTCAGCTCCGCAACGGCTTCGAGGCGTTCCGCGCGCGTATGCAGGCGCTCAATGTCGGCCTCGCGGAGACGAAATGCGGCCAACTCAGCGGCCATTTCTGCGCGTCCCGCGTGGGCTTCGCGCAGCCGCGCACCGATGTAGCCGCAGCCAAGAGCGACGATTCCGAATATCCCGAGCTGTATCAAGACCGGCAGATCGAACACCGTGGCCTGATCCAGTATCGTCACGCTGAAGTACAGCACATCCCCGAGCCCGGCGACCAGGAGCACGCCGGCGGGGGGGAGCACCAGAGCGCTCACCGCGATGACCAGGATGTAGAGAGGCGCGAGTTGGGAGGGCGCGCCAGTCTGCGTGAGATGCACTATGGTCGTCACGAGGAGCAGGTCGAAGATCACCTGCAAATAGAAAAAGGTGTCCGCGAGGACACCCTGCTTGCGGGAGCTGTAAAAGATCGACCCGCCCGTGAACAACAGCGACGAGACGAAGGCGAGTGTCGCCACTAGTGTCGCGCTGCTGTCGGCACGCCGCCAAACGGCAATGGCGGCAACGAATATCGCGGTCGCCAGCGACAGGCGGCCGAGATAGAGGACTCGGAGGACCCCCTCTCGCGCGTCGCCAATGGGGCCGGGTAGCGCCAGGGCGGGTCGCGGGACCGCGGGTGTTAGTGGGACGGCCGGGAGCAAGGTTTCCTTATGCGGGGGTTTGGTACTGCCGTCAATTAGACGCTTAGGCAGGCACCTAAGTCTCTACTACTATATAGAATAGAATACATTACAGGCATATGGTCCTTGGACTTGTTGCTGCGGAGGCGGTCGATCCTCCGTCGATGGTGTTGGCGGTGAGCAGCATGGTTGCCGTACTAGGACTGGTCGCGCTGAACGGGTTTTTTGTCGCCGCGGAGTTCTCCCTCGTCGCCGCCCGCCGCAGCAAGCTCGATGAGATGATCGCCCAGGGCGATCGGGGCGCGCGAACGGTTCAAACTGCGCTCCAGAATCTCGACCGGTACATAGCCGCCACCCAGTTGGGAATCACCATCGCCTCCCTCGCTCTGGGATGGATTGGCGAGCCGGTGCTCGCGCATATGTTCGACCGGCTCTTTCGGCTTGGTGGATTGAACCCTTCGCCGGTGGCAATGCACGTCGCCGCTGTCCCTGTGGCGTTCTTTATCCTGACGTTCTTTCACATCGTGCTCGGGGAGCTGGCGCCCAAATCGATCGCCCTGACGAGTCCGGAAAAGACGGCGCGCGCGGTCGTCCGCCCCCTTCTCGTCTTTTCGCGCGTGATGTCTCCCTTCATCTGGATCTTCAATGGGGCGGCGAATTCCCTCCTCCGGATAGTCGGAGTCGAACCGGTGAACGATCCGGAAGGCCACAGCCCCGATGAGATCCGTTTTCTGGTGATGCAGGCCCACGCCCGCGGAACGCTGGACGAGTCCGACCGCGCGATGCTTGCCGGTGTTCTCGACTTCCATGAGAAGAAGGCGCGCGATGTAATGCGTCCGCGAACGGAGGTGGTGGCCCTGGACATCGAGGCGACCGAGGAGGAGGTCTGGGAAATTCTTCGGCGTGAACGGTACTCTCGCTACCCGGTCTACCGCGAATCACTCGATGACGTGACCGGCGTGTTCCTGGCCAAGGACCTGTGGCTGCATTCCGGCGACGCCCCGTTCAATCTCGCCGATTTTGTGCGCGAGCCGATGTACGTGCCCGACAGTCGCCCGGCGGAGCGAGTGCTCGACGACCTGCGAAAGACGCGGGCGCACATGGCGGTCGTGCTCGACGAGTATGGGGGCACAGCCGGTATCGTCACGATGGAGGACCTGGTCGAGGAAGTCGTCGGAGACATCGCCGACGAATACGACTTCGCATCGCGAGAATCCATTGTCACCGATGGCGTGCTGGAACTCGCCGGATCTCTGTCGCTGATCGATGTTCGCTCCGACTACCGCATCCAGATTCCGGATGGAGACTGGACCACGCTCGGCGGGTACGCTTTCGCGAAGCTGGGACGGCTCCCCCGCATGGGTGATCGAATCGCGATCCCGGGAGGAGAAATGGAAGTCGTGGCGATGGATGGGCGCCGCATCGCCGCTCTCAGAATACACCGCGCCGGCGTCAGGCAGCCGGCGGTCGCTCAGCCCGCCTAAAGCTTTCGGCGGAACACTCCGCACGCCCCGAACGCAGTCGCATCTCTCGACCGGGCGGTGCGCGCAGTGCTACACGGCAGGAGCGAGCTTCTCGCGACCCAGTTCGCCCGCCGCCGCGAACCGACGTCTGAAACAAAGCGATCGACAATCGCGTCCCGCGACGGATCGAACGCCGAGAGCGCGGCGGCGGACTTGATCGCAAGCTCATTCTCACTGGCGCGCATGTAGAGCAATGGAAGATGGGCTGCGACTGCGATGTCCGCGGTCGGCACGGGCCCGTCGATCGCTTCCGTTCGATCCCACACGGATTCGGTGTACTTGGCCTCGAGGTAATCGGAGTAGAGTTTCGCGGCGACGGTGCTTCTGCCCGAGAACTCGAGACGTTTCCCCATCGACAGATACGTCTCCGGCACGCCTACATATCCCAGTCTGAGCGAGCTCTGGAGCATCGCCAAAGCGGAATCGCCATGCCCTGCCCCGCTGTAGGCCTCGGCCAGTCTATAGCGGGGCTCGCCAAGCAACGGATCACTTTTCATTGCGTCGCTCAACACCACGACCGCACGTTCATAGTCCCGGTTCCCGCTGTACACCCTAGCGAGCGCAAGGCGCTGCTCGACTCGATGTGGACTGAGCTCGATCGCCCTGTGAAACGCATCGATCGCCTGCTGTTCGTACAAAGCCGACCCGTAGAACTTCGCGGCCTCCACCAGCAAGTCCCCTTCGCGGGTGTAGAGTCTGTCGTTCAATGTGTCACGGTGGATCTCGCGCGTGAACGCGGCGAAGGACTCCGCGAATGCGCGGTCGAGCATTTTTCGCTCGCCGGGGTTGGCGCGCATCTCGTCAAGTCTAGGGTGAAGCGAGCCGAGGAACTGGGCCATCAGGATCGGCGTGTGGGCGGACTGCCGCGCACTGGAGCTCGCAAGCCGGTCAAGCTCGGAGAATGACTGGGCGAGCGACCCCCGTCGCGAATCAAGCCTGGCGAGAGAGCGATTCGCGCGCAGCGGGGCGTAGCTTTCGCTATAGACCGCGGCGATGAGAATGATGATCGAAGCGAGCGCGAGTGCGGCCCGAGCCATCGCTCTCTCGGTG
>JADGQU010000194.1 GCA_017881545.1 Gemmatimonadaceae bacterium | reverse complement strand
AAGACGCGGCGGTTGAGGGTCGCCTGGTTCTCGGAATCGTGCGCCTGGACCTCGAGGTAATAGCGATCCCGGAAGACGTCGGCGTACCAGGACGCGGCCGCGCGAGCCTGGTCGTACTCGTCGGAGAGCAAGTGGTGCGCGATCTCGCCGGCCATGCAGGCGGAGGAGACGACGATGCCTTCGCTGTATTTGGCGAGCAGCTCCCGATCGACGCGTGGCTTGGCGTAGAAACCTTCCGTGTAGGCGAGGGAGGACAGCTTGACTAGATTCTTGTACCCGGTCGCGTTCTGTGCGAGGAGGACGAGGTGGTAGTAGGGTTTGCCCCGATCTCCTCCGATTCGGTCGCGGGCATGTCTATCGCCCGGCGCGACATAGGCTTCCATGCCGATGATCGGCTTGAGCCCCGCTTTTTTGGCCTTTTCCTGGAACTCCCACGCACCGTGAAGGTTACCGTGATCGGTTATGGCGAGGGCGGGCTGTTCGAACTCCAGCGCTTTATTGATGAGATCATCGATGCGGTTTGCGCCGTCGAGAAGCGAGTATTCAGAGTGGCAATGGAGGTGGACGAAGGACACATGATAAGAATATGCGACGCGGTATCCTCGCGATAGCGGTTTCTGCGGCTGTGCTGGGTCTAATCTCTGCTCCCACAGCTTGTTACCTCAGTCGAGGGGCGTGGGAGGAGGCTAAGATCCTGAGCCGGCGTCAGCCGATTTCGGAGATGGTGGCGGATCCACGCACTCCGGCGGAGGCGCGGGCGAAGCTGAAGGTGGTTTTGGCGGCGCGCGAGTACGCAAGAGACAGCCTTCGGCTGCGAACTAAGGACAGTTTCACGACATACTCGCGCCTTGATCATGACACTTTAGTCCTTGTCCTGTCTGCCGCTTATCGGGATACGCTCAAGCCGTACACGTGGTGGTTTCCAATCGTCGGCCGCGTGCCTTACAAAGGCTACTTCGATTTCGGGAAAGCGAAGCGGGATGCGCAGAGCCTCGCGGCGGATGGGTTCGATGTGTACGTCCGCCCGTCCGATGCGTTCAGCACGCTCGGTTTTTTCAACGATCCGCTCCTCAACACCACGCTCAGGGGCGACTCGCTCGGTCTCGCGAACACGGTCATCCACGAGCTGACCCACAACACCTTCTACGCATCGGGTCAGGCACCGTTCAACGAATCCTTTGCGATGTTCGTGGGAGCGCGCGGCGCGGCGGCGTTCTTCAGGTCCCGCGGGCAGGAGGCAGCGGCCGCAAAGTTGGATGCGGAGTGGGAGGACGACAAGCTGCTGGCGAGATTCTGGGCGACCGTGATCAAGTCGCTCGACTCCGCATACGCGGCGCATGCGGACAGCAAGCCGGCGCGGATCGCGGCGCGCGATACTGTCTACCTTCGAGCTCGGGCCAGGCTGATCTCAGAGATTGCCCCTGCCTTCAGGACCATCAACCCGCGCTATGCGGAGCGCGTTCCACTGGACAATGCTTCGCTTCTCGCCCGCCGCGTTTATGCGAGCGACCTCGATGTTTTCGATCAAGTATATGCGCGAGAGGGACGCGATTTGAAGCGGACGATCGGGCGTGTTATCGCGCTGGCCAAGTCGCGTCCCGAAGCGCCGTTCGCCGCTATTCGTCAATGGGTGGGGTCATAGGTGGCTCCGGAAGCGGTGAACGACATCATTCACGAGCCAAGCGAAAAAATCCCTTATTGACAGCAGCGGCTTAGCTCTCTAAACTCGCACCGGACGGGTCTGCTACCTCCCCTTTTCCACCCGGAGTGGGGGTGGGACCAGCCGAATAGTCGCTCGGGAGAAAAAATCCTGAGCGACTGCGCATCGTGCACACCTGGTGGTGCACACGATGACGCCCGCCTAGCAAACCTTTCCAGCTAGGAACACCCAAGTGATCGTCATGAATTCTTTCATGGCAGTCGACGACTCGATCCCGGGACCCTCCCCACAGCCCCCATCCCAAGGAGGACTGACGATCGGCTGTGGCAATCCAGAGAGAGCCTTCCGAGAGGCTTGAGTCGGCGGATGCGTTCAATCCGCAGCAGTGCGTGGTGTGAGCTGGAGGTGCAGTCTCCAAGATTGCGTGCTTTCGCGGCGGCAAATCACACAAGCCGCCCAATCCTTCCCTTCACCGTTAGAGGTTTAGGAATTATGTCCACAAGTCAGTTTTTCCGCCGGGCGGCGGTGACTTTGGGTCTGACGTTGCTTCCCGCCGTTGCTCAGGCGCAGAACGCGACGCTGACCGGAAGAGTCGTCGATCAGGCGACCGGCCAACCATTGGCAGACGTACGAGTTCTCGTCGCGGGTACGCCGCGCGGATCCCGGACGGGCGAAGATGGGCGGTTCCAGATTGTCGGGGTTCCTTCAGGCTCTGTTGAGATCCGAGCCATTCGCATCGGCTACGAAGGCCAGGTCAAGACCGTGAACATCGGCCAGGGCGCCACCGAGACGTTGGATTTTGCGCTGCATCAGGCGGCGACTACGCTCGACCAGGTCACGGTAACCGCCACCGGCGAGACACAGCGACGCCGGGAAAGTGGTGTGAGCACTGCGTCAATCGACGTCGCTACCCAGGTGAACATGGCCAGCGTTCAGAACTTCTCCGATGTGCTCTCTTCGCGGGCCGCCGGAGTCGTCGTTCAGCAGGCTGGCGGGACGACGGGCGCCTCATCGCGTATCAGAATCCGCGGATCGAACAGCATCAACCTGGCTAACGATCCGCTGCTGATCATCGATGGCGTCCGCGTCAACAACAATCCAAACTCCTCAGCGATCGGAGTCGGCGGGCAGACGCCTTCGCGGTTCAACGACATCAATTCGGAAGACATCGAGGACGTCCAGATCATCAAGGGTCCCGCGGCCGCGGCACTGTACGGTACGGCCGCCTCGAATGGCGTCATTCAGGTGACGACCAAGCGCGGAAAGTCTGGACGCGCCCGCTGGCTGGCCAACGCCGAATACGGCACGGTCCGGCAACAGGGCGACTACAATCACAACTATCGTCAGATCGGCACCAACGTGAACGGCACGCGCAACACTGACTGCAACCTGGACAACCAGGTCCGCGGGGTTTGCGCGCTGAAGGCTGACTCACTGCTCAACATCCTCCCGCTTGCCCTCGCCAGCCCGTTCCGTGACGGATGGCGTGAACAGTTCGGGACGAACGTCAGCGGTGGCAGTGACCTCACTCAGTACTACATGGGCAGTGACTTCGAGCGTGAAGAAGGGGTCTATTCGGTGAACTGGCTGCAGAAGGCCAACGTGCGCGCGAACGTCAACGCGCAGGTGCGCCCGAACCTGCAAATGAGTCTAAACGGCGGGTACACAGGCAGTCGGCTGCGTCTTCCGCAGAACGACAACGACGTGCTCGGCGCAATTTCCGGGTCACTGATCGGCAAGGCGTTCGACTGCCACACCGCGGCCCAAACGGCCGCCGGGCTCGCGCCGAACGACATTACTTGCGGCACCGATACGTTGTCGCGCGGCTATCGCAATCCCAACTATCCCGCAACGCGTATTTTCGCTATCGACACGCGGCAGAACATCGAGAGATTGCTGGGTTCGGCTCAGGCGAACTGGCAGCCGAAATCGTGGTTGAGCGTTATCGGAGTGGGAGGCATGGATCTCCTCGAGCGCTATGACCAGGAGACTTTGCCACAAGGCCTCGTCACGCTCTTCAACCCCGAAGGATACCGCCAGGTGAATCGCGCCGAAATCCGGACCTACTCGGCCAACACTTCCGCGACGGGGACGTTCGGGCTCCGCGACGATCTTCGCTCCGTCACGACTGTCGGTGCTCAATGGAATCGTGAAGTATTTTCCCGCACCGATGCGTTTGGTGACGCACTGCTGCCGGGAACCGGCTCACTCGCCGGCACGAGCTCGCTGTTTGCAGTGAGCGAGGCCAACACCGATATCATTACACTCGGCTACATCGCTACCGAGCGGCTCGAGTGGCGTGACAGGGTATTCCTCACCGGCGGTTTTCGCCAGGACAAGAACAGTAATTTCGGCGTAAACCTGCCCTTCGTGAAATATCCCTCGGCGCAGTTGTCGTGGGTTATCGGCGAGGAGCCGTTCTTCCCCAAGACAAGCATGGTGAACTCGTTCCGCCTCAGAACTGCGTTCGGAGAATCCGGTCAGCGTCCGGACTTTCGTCAGGCGGACAAATTCTTCAACCCCGTTGCAGTCAGTGTTGCGGGCGTTGAGGTTTCCGGCATCACCCTCGGCGGCGCCGGCAACGCCAATCTCAAGCCCGAGCGCACGAGGGAGTTCGAGTACGGATTCGATGCGAGTCTCATCCGAGACCTCGTGAGCGTGGAGTTCACGAAGTATTCGAAGCAGACGCACGACGCGCTGATCGGGCGGGTATTGGCACCCTCGCTGGGCGCAACCAACACGCAGCTCGTCAACCTCGGACGAGTGGACAACAACGGCTACGAGTACCTCATAAACATCAAGCCGGTGACCACCAGTGCCTTCGCGTTCGACGTCTCCTTCAATGGCTCGGCGAACGACAACAAAGTTGTAAACCTTGGCACCGGAATCACGCCGATCATTTTCGGATTGGGTGGCGCAACCCAGCGTCATCAAAACGGCTATCCACTGGGCGGCTACTGGGATTACGCTCTCGTATCCTTTGAAGACAAGAATCATGACGGCATCATCAGTCGCGTCAACTGTCCGACCTATAACAACACGCCAAACCCGCAGATCGTTGGCGGGCCCGCGTGCGAAGTCGTTCTCAGCGATTCGGCTGTCTTCCTTGGCAACCCACTGGGGCGCACAGAGCTGGCGATCACGCCGAGCGTGACGCTGTTCAACTGGCTCAACATCCGGGCGCTGTTCGATCACCGCGGCGGCCTCACGCTGAACAACAGCACCGAATTCTTCCGGTGCTCCGCGTCGGGCACAATTTGCCAGGGGATCGAGGACAAGTCGGCTTCACTGCTCGAGCAGGCCAAGGCCATCTCGACGAGAATGGGTACCCGCGGTGCCTACTTCGAGAACGCGAATTTCACGAAGCTCCGCGAGCTCGCATTCACGGTTACGTTGCCGCAGAGATTTGCCAACAGTGTTCGGGCGACGAATGCCAGCATCACACTTTCAGGCAGAAACCTGCACACCTGGACCAAGTACACGGGGCTCGATCCAGAGCTCAATACTTCGTCTGCCCAGAACTTCAATACCGCCGACTTTCTAACGCAGCCGCCCACGAAGTACTGGGTGGGTCGCGTGAACATGACATTCTAATCCCAACGGAAACCAATAAATGACGCATACAGGCAAAACCAACTGGCGCCGACGCGCCGGTTGGGCCGCCGGAAGAGCGATTCCGGTGGTCTCAGGCATGCTGCTCGCGTTTTCGCTGGGAGCGTGCGATTCAAAGCGGGTCCTCGAAGTGACGGACCCGGATGTTGCCAAGCCCGCAAGCCTCGATGGCCCCGCAGCCGCCGGGGTTGTGTAC
>JADGQU010000024.1 GCA_017881545.1 Gemmatimonadaceae bacterium | reverse complement strand
TCCTCGGTGGTAACCGATCCCGTATCGACATCGATCCGCGCGATTTTCCCCTTCACCACCATCACGCTTACGCCCTCGGGTATGCCAGCGCCCACTGCCGGGAATACGAAGTCGCACTGAGTGTTCATGGTCGGGGTTTCGTTGAGAAGACCCATGTTGACCGCGTCATCCAGATTCATGCCTATCACGATCTGACCGAGCCCCTCCTCACTGAGCGCGAGATCGCTGACGCTGTCACGCGCGGCTCCGTTCGGTCCGTTTCGGCCCTTCACCGCCTTGTCGTCGTCCCGGTTGCACGCGAACGCGAGCAAAGCGAGAACCATTGCGACCGCGAATGAGATCAGTATCCGCCGCTGCTTGTGCATTATCGTCCTCCGCCACCGGCCTCATCGCCGGAGCGCCAAATGATCAGGTGCCTACCTGATGGAATTTTTCCTGGTAGCGCGCGATCGATTCGTTGATCACGTTCGCCGCCACTTCACTCTTCTCCCAACCGACTATCTCCACCCGTTTCCCTTCGAGGTCCTTGTAGATATGGAAGAAGTGCTCCACTTCCTTCAAATAATGCTGAGAAAGATCGGCGATGTCGAAGTACTCGTGGTAGTACGGATCGTGGCACGGAACCGCGAGAATCTTGTCGTCGGGCTCGCCGCGGTCGCGCATTCTGAGCACGCCCAGCGGACGGCAGTCGATCTGACATCCCGGAAAAGTCGGCTCGTTGAGATGAACGATCACATCCAGCGGGTCGCCATCCTCGTGCAAGGTGCGAGGAATGAATCCGTAATCACCGGGATAGTGAACGGCGGAATAGAGAACCCGGTCCAGCCGAATCATACCCGTAGCCTTGTCCAGCTCGTACTTGTTCCTGCTGCCGGCCGGGATCTCGATGACGGCCGTCACGTCGTCGGGTGGATGAATTCCGGCCGGCAGATCGTGCCATGGGTTGATCAAGTGGCCACGCGCTCCATTGTTCCCTTGTAGCTCATCGGCTCCTCTTCGACGCCAAAGTTCTGCTCGGCCAGCTCGGCCACACGCTCCATTTGCGCGGCCGGGAGGTCGGGCTTTTCCGGCGTCTCGGCAAATTCCCGGAGCTGCTCCATGTCGTAGATGTTGGGCAGCGTCGTAACCACTCGTGGCTCAGCCAGCAGCCACTTGAGTGCAGCCTGTCCCAAGCTCATCTCCGCGGTGAGAAAGTCGAGCGTGCGCACTTTTTTCAGGCCGTTGATGAGCCAGGAACGCGGACGGTGCCGGCGATGGTCGTTCGCGGGGAAAACGGTGTCTTCCGTGTATTTCCCCTCGAGCATTCCCGACGCGTGGGTGACACGAATGTTGAAGCAGCAGTTGGGAGCGAATTCTTCCGCCGCTTCTATCATCCCGGTTCCGGGATGCTGCTCGAGCACGTTCCAGATCATCTGAATTGTGCCGATGTCGCTCTCGCGCTCGCACAGCTCGACGGCTTCGTACAGCCACCCAATCGCGGGCCCGAACGCGGCGCCCCAGACTCCGATCAGGCCTTCGTCCTTCATCTCGCGCAGCGCCTGCCAGATGGCAGAGTCGCGCACGTGCTCCATCTTGATGTTGTGAAGCTGGAGCACATCGATGTGGTCCGTCTCGAGCCGCTCGAGGCACTTGTCGAGCGCGAAGCGCATGTAGTCGCGATCGAATTTCTGCGGTAGCTCGTTCTGTCCGCGGCGCGCCGACTGCGCCGCGGGATCGTAGATGTCGTATCCGATCTTCGTCGAATACAACACGTCATCCCGCTTTCCGCGGAAAGCCTGGGCCAGCTGCCGCTCGCCGCGGCCATTGCCGTAGGTGTCGGCCGTGTCGAAGAAGTTGATACCGAAATCCGAGTGGGCAGCGCGTAGCATCTCCACCGCTTCGTCATCGGTCTTCTCGCCCCACCAGCCGGTGGAGAGGGTCCATGTGCCGAAGCCGACCTCGCTCGCCTTGATGTCGGTCCCGGGGAACAGCCTATAGCGCATTTTCAGGTCGTTGCGTGGGGGAGCGTACAACTTAATCGGGCGACCAAGGCCGCGCCGCCCGATCCGGGGGCGCGCTTACCCCCAGAAGAAAAAACAACCGAGACGGGAGTAAGGTAGGAGGTCCGAGGAGCTAGGTACGAGGTTGGAGGTAACGCGCGGTGTCTCGCCAATTGCGGTTCTACCTCATACCTCAATCCTAGTACCTCGCACCCCCCACCTTACTCCCCTCTCAGTTTGTTTTTTCGTCGTGCCGCACACTTATTTCAGCTTGCCAACCCACTCCACGATCGCGGGCGTTAGCTCCGCAACGATGGGAATCGTCGGGTCAGTGTAAAGCTTTGCCTGCACCATGCGGTCGTCGCTGGCGGCGGCCCTGTAAACGTGATTGGCGGCTGGAATCAGCACCAGCTTGGCGGCGGGCTGAGCCGCCTTGAGCGCGCGCGCGTCGGATTCGCTGATCTGGATGTCGCGTCCGCCCTGGATGATGAGCACCGGAACCTTGACCTTCGCGATCTCCACCGCCGGGTCGTATTTCGCCCAGCTCTGCATGAACTTGCGATTCGCCGGCTGTAGCAATGATTTGAGACCCGGATGCACGTCGCCCGGATCCTCGCCGCGGAGGTAGCGGGCTGACGCCGAGTCCCATTTTACGATCTCCGCGGGCGGCAGCTGTTTCGAGATCTGTTCCCGCAGGACGGGCATGATCGGCCTGCCGGCTCCAGACATCATCACTATTCCAGCCGCAGGCGCGCCCCGATTTGCCGCCTGCAGAACCAGCTCCGCGCCCTCGCTGTGCCCGATCAGAATGACTTTCGAGAATCTCCGGTCGGCAACCAGTCTCCTCACCCCCGCGATTGCGTCGGCGATGAAATCGTCGATCGACGTCGAGGGGATGTCGACTTTCTGGAGATTGTCGCCGATGACCCTTTTGTCGTAGCGCACCGACGCGATACCGGCGTCGGCGAGCTGCCACGCGAGTATCGCGTAGAGGTTCGAGTTGTTCTGCAACCGCAACAGGCCGGCGGAATTGCCGTTCCGGTCCGTGGGTCCGGAGCCAGCCACAATCAGCGCAACGGGAATCTGATGCTTGTAGTTGGCGGGAAGCGTGAGCGTGCCCGGCAACGCCAGCGTTCCGCTTTGAAACGTGAACGGGGCCTCGATCACGGTGCTCGGAGGAACTGTGTCGATTGCCGACGCCGAGGCAGTGTGAAGTGGTGCGCCGGCTACGCCAGCCGTTTGGGCCGCGGCCGATGCCACGGAGATCAAGCCGGGCCAAACCGCGGAGAACAAGGAGAGCGAAAAGAGGCTGCGGGATTTCATTGGTCGATTGCGAGTGAGTTTGATGTTGCGCGCAAAGCTCCAGGTGACGAGCCGCTTCTAGCGGGCCGGGCTCACCGTTGACTGCTCCCGTTTCCATTCGGCGTATGAATAGATCAACACCGCCGCCATAGAGAGAACGACCACGGTCACGAGGACGATCGACGCCAACTGCGGCGCCCCGAATGCCGAGAGCACGATGAGTATTCCACCGGCAACGAATACGCGCCCGCCGAAGCGGTGCGTCTTCTCCCAAACGCGGTCACTCGATAGCGTCCACGGCGTCCGGATCCCGACAAACCAGTTTGGCCGCATGCGGGGGAGCAGATTCCCGACAACGATCAGTAGAATGCCAACCGCAAACGGAACCACACGCTGCATGGGAGCGCTTTGACCAAGCCCCGCTCGAAGCAGGAGGATATGCATGCCGAGCAGGAACAGCATTAGTGACTCGATGATCGCCTCGAACGCTCCCCCAAACTTGGCGTAGTTTGCTCCCTTCGGGTCGATCGCGGGCAGGATGCGAACGAGTGCCCACATTCCGAGGAGAAGCACAGGTGTGAACCACGCGCCGAACGCACGGCCGCTCCAGCCGTTGGGCTGTCCGTCCATGTCCCAATGCGTTGGTATCGTTTCCGGCAGGCGCTGGTAGACCGTCGCCGATGCGACAATCGCGGCGACGACGATGAGCAATGGGATCCATTTACGCATTTGAACTCCGCGGCTTAAGCCACTTGATGAGATGTTCGACGACATCCTGAAACACCGTCGTATTCAGCTCGTACACGACGTGTTGTCCGTTCCGCTCCGCCAGGATCAGCTCCGCGTCCTTGAGCACGCTCAGGTGGCGCGAAATGGTCGCCCAGCTGGTGCTGAATTTTTCGGCGATCTCTCCTGAGGTTCGGGGTCCCGAGCGCAGCAGCTCGAGGATCTCGCGCCGGGTTGGATCGGACAGGGCTCGAAAAACGTCGTTCATAATGGGTAGTTAGTTAATTAGCCAAGCGTCTAATTAAATAACGGCCCGGATTCCCGTCAAGTTTCAGTCGGGAATCAGAGCTTGCTCGCGGCCTCGGCGGCGAAATACGTCACGATGAAATCCGCACCGGCGCGGCGAATCCCGAGAAGCGACTCCATCATCACCCGGTCCCTCTCGATCCAGCCGCGATCGGCGGCGGCGCAGATCATCGCGTATTCTCCGCTAACCTGATACGCCGCCACCGGATAGCCAGTCTCCGACTTTACCCGCGCGACGATATCCAGGTACGGACCAGCGGGCTTCACCATCACCGCGTCGGCGCCCTCCTCGATGTCCGCGAGAACCTCGCGCATCGCTTCCTGGGCATTGCCGGGATCCATCTGATAGCCGCGGCGGTCGCCCGACTTTGGGGCCGACTCGGCCGCTTCGCGAAACGGGCCGTAGTAGGCAGAGGCGTATTTCGCGGCGTAGCTGAGGATGGATACGTCGATAAACCCCGCGCCGTCCAGCGCGGCGCGAATCGCCTGGACCCGGCCGTCCATCATGTCGCTGGGCGCGACGATGTCCGCCCCCGCGCGCGCATGAGAGAGCGCGGCGCGGGATAGCAGCTCGAGAGTCGCGTCGTTGTCGACGTCGCCGTTCTTGAGAACTCCGCAGTGGCCATGATCCGTGTACTCGCACATGCAGACGTCCGTGATCACTACCAGTTCCGGAATCTCTTTCTTGAGGGCGCGCACTCCCATCTGCACCGCGCCCTTCTCATCCCACGCAGCCGAGCCCGTCGCGTCTTTCGCCTCGGGGACGCCGAAGAGAATGATTCCGCCGACCTTGGCTTTCGCCGCCGCCTCAGCGTCCTTCAGCATTTCATCGACCGAGGTCTGATTCACGCCGGGCATCGATCCAACGGGACGGCGAAGCTTCTTCCCATCGCGCACGAAGACAGGGAGGACCAACTGGGACGGCGCGAGGTGTGTCTCGCGGACAAGGTTGCGGAGCGCGGCGGTCCGGCGCAGGCGGCGCGGACGATACTGCGGAAAACTGGACACTCTTACTCTGGTTGCGGGGCGGGAAGTTTGGATAGCTGACGAAGCTCCACGAGGAGGCTACTGCCCCCGCGTGACCGGATCTCGGCGGCGAGCGCTTCGCCGGTTGACTCGGGAGCGCTCAGGTCGAGCACGCGAGAGCCGCGCACGATGTGCCTGCCGCTCAGATCCGCGAGCATACCATATAATGTAGGCCTGCCACCCCCGTCGCTGACCAAAGCGCCGATCGGGACCTGGCAACCTCCGTCGAGTGCCGCCAGGAACGCGCGCTCGGCGCGCGTGGCGATAGACGTGGGCGCGTGATCCAGCGGACGCAGCAGTTCTCTCATCTTGATGTCGTCGCTTCGAATCTGGATCGCGATTGCGCCCTGTCCGGCGGCCGGCAGCCACTCGGGCGCCTCGAGGAACACGGTGATTCGCCGCTGGACCTCGAGGCGGATCAACCCGGCCGCGGCGAGAATCGCCGCGTGCACGCTGCCGTTCTCGACCTTTTTGAGTCGCGTGGGAACGTTGCCGCGCAGCTCCGCGACCTCCAGGTCAGGTCTCCGCGCTAACAGCTGAGCGCGCCGGCGAAGGCTCGATGTGCCAACGCGGGAGCCGGCCGGCAGATCGTCCAGATTCTCCGCGCCCGTCTGCCGATTGACCACGAGCGCGTCACGCGGATCTTCCCGCTCGAGCTGCGCGACAATCTCGAGACCCTCGACGGAATCGGTCGGCAGATCCTTCAGCGAGTGCACCGCGCAATCGATCTTGTTCTTGGCGAGCGCGACCTCGATCTCGTGCGTGAACAGACCCTTCGCACCGATCTCAGTGAGGGGCTGGTCGAGTTTCTTGTCGCCGACGGTCTTGAACGTGATCAGCTCTGCTGCGATCCCGCGCGCGAGCAACGCACTCTCGACGAGCCGCGCCTGCCGTAGCGCGAGCTCGGATGCGCGCGTCCCGATTCTCACGACCGCTGGATCGATCTCACGCTTAGAAGGCACTGAAGACCGCGGAGACGAGACTGTCGAGCGTCGATTCTTTTGCTTCAATCTTCACCTCGATTCCCGCCTCCCGCAGCGCGCCTGACGTCAGCGCTCCCATAGACGCGGCCGGGACTCGCAGTGCCAGCTCTTGTCCGACGGCGTCGATGTATCCCTTTACGGCCGAAGCGGAGGTGAAGGTGACGAGATCCACCGTTCCGGCTTCAATGCTCCGCGACAGCTTTTCCGCCCCTTCTCCGTCCACGATGGAGCGGTAGGCCTCTATCACCAGGACGTCGGCGCCGATTTCGCGCAGGCCTTGTGGCAACACATCACGCGCGCCCTCCGCAGTTACGTAGAGCGCCTTCTTTCCCGCGACGTCATCGCGCACTCGCATCATCTCCAGCAATCCCTCCGCGACGAAGCGATTCGGAATCACGTCGACGGTGATACCGTGTTCGAGCAAAGCGCCCGCAGTCGCGGGACCAACGGCGGCGACCTTGAGTCCGGCGAGTGCGCGCGCATCCTTCCCCTCACCGAGGAGCTGCTCCCAGAAAATCGAGATCGCATTCTGGCTGGTGAAGATCAGCCAGTCGTAAAGCGACAATTGACCGATCTCCGCGCGCAGCGGAGCGAGATCCAGACGCGCGATCTGCGTCGCCGGCATCTCGATCACATCGGCGCCCAACTCGCTGAGCTTCTCGCTCAGCGCCGGAGCCTGCTGCGTTGCGCGCGTCACTACTATCCGCTTTCCAAACAGCGGCCGCCGCTCGAACCAGTTCAGCTCTTCGCGCAGCACGACCGACCAACCGATGACTGTAATGACCGGCGCCGTGATATCCTGCTCCGCTGCTTTTGCGGCGAGCGTCTCGAGGGTTGCCACGACGGTCCGCTGTTTGGGATGCGTTCCCCACTGAATTGCGGCAGCCGGGATGTCAGCGGGCATTCCGCCATCTATCAGCGATTCGGCGATGTTGGCGAGCGTCTTCACTCCCATGTACAACACGATCGTCCCGCCGGCTTTCGCGAGCGCGGCCCAATTGGTCTGGGTGCTCGGCTTCGTCGGGTCTTCGCTTCCCGTCACGAAGGTCACCGATGTTGCGAGAGTGCGGTGGGTCACCGGGATTCCGGCGTAGGCCGGAGCGGCGATTCCCGCCGTTATTCCAGGGACGACCTCGAAGGGAACGGAGGCATCGTTCATCGCCTGGGCTTCCTCGCTGCCGCGTCCGAACACGAACGGATCTCCTCCCTTGAGACGCACGACCCGCTTTCCGTCGCGCGCGAGCTTTACGAGCAGCTCGTTGATCTCTTCCTGCGTCACCGAGTCTTTCGCTCCACCGCGCTTGCCCACGTAATAGAGCTCGGGCCTTCCAGTGGTTCGCGCCCCTGGAGGGAGGAGCGCGGAGTTGGCGAGTGCGTCGTAGACGACGGCATCAGCCGAGTCGATGAGATGCTTCCCTCTTACCGTGATGAGACCGGGATCACCGGGACCAGCACCCACGAGAAAAACCTTTCCTTCGGTCACCCCTCCCCCATTCTCGCACCTGCTAACAGGCCGACGCGCTCCGCCCAGGCCTGGTACTCGACAGGAGAGATCTCCGACGGCTTGATCTCGCTTCGTCCGCCCCAGAACACGTTAGTGTACGAAATCGGGATGCCGGCTTCCTCGAGATGCCTGTCGATCGCCACCTTATGCTCCAGCACGAGCTGTTTGTCGGTGCCGTGCGCCACTGCCATGACGTTCACGTTCGCGAACTCGGGGCCGCCTTCGCGCCAGTAGGCGTGCGTGAGGATATGATGGCGGCCGATTTCCATGCCCGCCTCTATCTCTCTGCCGGCTGGAACCCTCCAGTGAAACAGCGCGTTGTACCGCGTCACGCGCTCGCCGCCGGCCGAGGGCTTCACGTGCTCGAGGAAGGTCGAAAATCGCCCGATCACCTCGCGCGCGCTCAGCGAGCCGGCGATGCGAATGAAATCATCGAGCGACACTCCCGCTTCTCGAGCACGGCCTCGCCACGGAGTGGGCGTGATCTCATCTACGGTGAATTCGCGCTTGAGCGCCGTGAGGACGCGCCACTCCAGCGGCGACAGCTCGACGATGTTCGTGTCGAGCACACGTCCCGGCTCATCGCTCCTCGATCCCGGCTCCATGCCGCGACGACGCACGTGTCCGACTCCCAGCGCGAACAGGCGCTTGGCTGGCATGATCCGGAAAGACTCCGCACCCACCTTCCCCGCCAGGTATTCGCAGTGCCGCTCCATCGAAAATCCCTGCGGCACCTTGAGCGTCGTCCACAACCTGTAGACCGAGCCCGGCGTCTCGGTGTCGGTCGAGCGAATCACGACGTGACCTGAGAATGGGTCTTCCTTCACCATGTAGTTGAAGGCGGAATCAAGATCGTCGGCGGCGACCCGCCACGCGACGAGTGCGCCCGGCGCAAGATTCGTCGCCATCAACGTCTGCCTGATGCGCCTGATCACGCCAGCGGCCAGCATCGCGCTGAGCCGCTCGATGATCACGTTTTCGGAA
Organism: Gemmatimonadaceae bacterium; assembly: GCA_017881545.1. Lineage (GTDB taxonomy): Bacteria > Gemmatimonadota > Gemmatimonadetes > Gemmatimonadales > Gemmatimonadaceae > UBA4720. The sequence goes on along the minus strand of JADGQU010000024.1, from coordinate 5,644 downwards.
AGCTCCGTGGCCTCGGCGATCGCGGCGAACGGCTCTGCGACGAAGCCGGCGATGCGATCCTCCGAGACGGCGAGGATGCGCGCGTTGACGGGGTCGGAGACCTCCGTCGATATCGAGGGCGAGTCGGACAGGTTGACCGCCATTATTGTCTCAAGAGGTGCATTCATCGAAGATGGGTCGGCGACGATATGTCACCGACCCATCAATTTAAGCGACGTTGCGAAGGCGTGCCCGCGAGCGAATGTCGCAGTTATCGCGTTAGCTGACCGGCATCCTCTTGTCGTTCGGCGCGCGGTAGTTGCCCTGGGCGCGAACGCCCGGCGTCTCGCCAGCCGGGACGGCGTCACCGCGCATCTGCTTGTTGTAGACCCAGGCGATCACCGCGCCGGCAAGCGCGAACTGGATTGTGAGGTCGATAATGTTGACGATCTCATAGTTGGCGGCGAAGCCGTACCAGTTCCAGTCGGACAACTCCTTGATCACGACCATCGCAAACCCCACGAGCGCCAGCTGCGTTGCGGTGTCGCGTTTCCTACGCACGCCGATCTGCGCGACGACGATGCAGAGGACCAGAGCCGAGACCAGATCGATTGCGATCTGCTTCCCCAGGTTCGGGCCCATCGCTTTCGATTTGTCCGCCAAATCCGGCGTGAAGGACTGCATCACCAACGCTCCCTGCTCGGCGTAGTAGACCCCGTTGGTGGGCGCGATGGCCTGGATCGCCTTCACCGCACCGGAGTTGTCCGCGAATTTGTTGATCGTCGCGGCGTGCCAGGGAATCGCGACGTTGGAGATGGTCTGCCAGACAAAAAGGGTGATGCCCGCTGCGAGGGTTCCGTAGAGTAGGTACTTCCCTTTCATGCGTTTCTCCGGGATTGGGGCGGAACACGATACAACTGACTTTCCGTTAGCGCTACGGTCGTTGGCATCGGACGTTCGCCTGGAACTTGCCACTCTGGCGAGAGCGAGGCAAAACGCTATATCCTTGCGGTTCCGCCAATTGCGACTTGCAGATTTGCCAACGCGGCGACGACCAACCACTTCGCGCCAATGACCGACATCGACGTCCTCTTAACGGAAACCCGGAAGTTCGAGCCGCCGCCGGAATTCAAGCTGGCGGCCAACGTCTCGTCACCCGACATCTACGCCAAGGCCGAGCAAGATCCCGAGAAGTTCTGGGCCGAGCAGGCGCGCGCGCTCGAATGGATCGAGCCGTGGAAGAAGGTTCTCGATTGGAAGCCTCCCCACGCGCAATGGTTTACCGGCGGAAAACTCAACATTTCCGCCAACTGCGTCGACCGTCACGTTCGCGGATCACGGAGAAACAAAGCGGCGCTCATCTGGGAAGGAGAGCCGGGTGACAGGCGGACGCTTACGTACTGGGATCTTTACCGCGAGGTCTCGAAATTCGCCAACGTCCTCAAGAAGCTGGGAGTCCGCAAAGGGGATCGCGTGGCGATCTATCTTCCGCTCATACCCGAGGCCGCGATCTCGATGCTCGCGTGCGCGCGCATCGGCGCCATTCACTCGGTCGTATTCGGCGGTTTTTCTCCCGAATCGCTGAGCGACAGGATCAACGACTCCAAGGTGAAGGTGCTCATCACCGCCGACGCCGGCTATCGCCGCGGCCAGGTAATTCCCTTGAAGCGCAATTCCGACAAGGCGTTGGAGACGACCCCGTCGATCGAGCACGTGGTGGTGGTGCAGCGTCGCCCCGGCAGCTCGGGAGACGAAGCGTTCGCGGAGATGCGGGAAGGTCGCGACCACTGGTGGCACCGTCTCATGCAGGATGCGCCCCTCCACTGCGAGCCGGAGACGATGGACGCGGAGGACGTGTTATTCATCCTCTACACGTCGGGGACCACCGGCAAGCCAAAGGGCATCGTGCACACGACCGGAGGCTATCTCACCGGAGTCGCAACCACGACCAGAATGGTCTTCGATCTCAAGGATGAGGACGTGTTCTGGTGCACGGCCGACATCGGCTGGGTTACCGGGCACTCGTATCTCGTCTACGGCCCGCTGGCCAATGGCGCGACGTGCGTGATGTACGAAGGCGCACCGGACTGGCCCGAAAAAAACCGGTTCTGGGACATCTGCGAGCGACATGGTGTCACGATTCTCTATACGGCGCCTACGGCGATTCGTGCGTTCATGAAATGGGGCGACGAATATCCCGCGAAGCATGATCTCTCGCGCCTCCGCCTCCTCGGCTCCGTCGGCGAGCCGATCAATCCGGAGGCGTGGATGTGGTACCGCGAGCACATCGGTGGGAATCGGTGTCCGATCGTGGACACGTGGTGGCAGACAGAGACGGGCGCAATCGTAATTTCACCGCTACCGGGAATCACGCAGACGAAACCGGGAAGTGCGACGAAGCCGCTGCCCGGCTACACCGCGGATCTTCTCGATTCACTCGGGAAACGCATCGATGTCGGCGGCGGATTGCTGGCGCTCACCAAACCGTTTCCCTCGATGCTCCGCACCATTTGGGGTGACGACCAACGCTACGTCGAGACTTACTTCTCGAAGTGGCCGGGTCGTCCCGACCTGTATTTCGCGGGTGACGGCGCGAAGCGAGACAGCGATGGCTACTTCTGGATCCTGGGCAGAGTGGATGATGTGCTCAACGTCGCCGGGCACCGCATCGGCACGATGGAGGTCGAGTCCGCACTGGTGGAGCATCCGGCGGTGGCTGAGGCAGCGGTTGTCGGCAAGTCGCACGAGCTCAAGGGCCAGGCAATTGCCGCGTTCGTGACCCTTCGGGACAAGAGCAAGCAGAGCCAGGCGTTGCGCGAGGAGCTGAAGGAATTCGTCGCAAAAAAGATCGGTGCGCTTGCGCGTCCGGACGACATTTTGTTCTCCGCTGACTTACCGAAAACACGCTCGGGGAAAATCATGCGCCGACTTCTGCGCGACATCGCCGAGGGACGTGCGTTGGGCGACGTGACGACGCTCGCTGATCCGAATGTCGTGGCGAGCCTCAAGGATCAGTACGAAGACAAGGAAGGGTGATTTCTTATCAGCTAATCCGGGAAGCTACGGTGGCGGCAATCATATTGAGCTATAAGGTTTTACCATGCGCACCCGAACAAACCCTGACGCAATTCCGCACGGGCGCGGATGCGGAAATCATTTCAGTTGATTAGTTAAACAAATGTTGTAGATTATGTGCTTGAAGGCAGCTTCGGGCCGTCTGAGGGGGCAATAAACAGATAGCGCCCGGAAGGGCACAGAAGCGCCAAAAAGTCAACGGATTTGCCTCTAAAAAAAGGGTGAAAACCCCGTTACAGAGGCGGTCCGTTTTCGTCTTATAGGTAGCAGATCCAAAACTAATTGACGTAGCATTCAACCGTTTTGAACGGACCGGTTTAGGCTCGGAGCCAAATACCGGCACCATCAAATTCCCTTGGAGATAATCGAAAATGAGAGCGACCCGTTCTTTAATGGCCGCGATGGTGCTCGGAACCGCCATTGTCACAAGCCAGGCAAATGCGCAGTGCAGTGGCACCGGCTCGTGCACGACCACCAACACCGCCTCGGTCTCCGTTGGCGCGCTGGTCAAGCTCGGCATGAGCTCGGCTTCGACCGCACTGACCAACCCGACCGCTGACAATATCGATGCCGGCAACACTCTTGCCGATGCGGGCCCGAGCTTCACGATCAAGGCGAACAGAAGCTGGACGCTGAAGATCAAGTCACAGAACGCAGCGAACTGGACCTACGTCGGCAGCGATGCCGGTGTGAAGCCGATCGCCGACCTTGCTTGGTCGACCGCGGTTGGTGGCACCTTCGCAGCGATCACCGCAGCCGACGCGACGTTCGCGTCTGGCGCGAGCTCGACCAACGGTACGGCCGCACAGGCGTTCTTCAGAACGAGCTGGGCGTCAGACTTCACGAGCGCAAGCAATGCTCCAGGTACCTACAGCTTGCCAGTCGTATTCACCCTTTCGGCTCCGTAACTAATGCTGAAATCTTGCTCTCACTCGCCCGCACGGGCGGGTGAAGAGCGCGGGGGGCGAGTCCGGGGAACCGTACTCGCCCTTTGCGCTGTCATAGGAGTGGTCTCCTCGCAGTCTGCGTCCGCGCAGCTGCTGGTAGATCCGCTCGAAGTGACAATGATCACGGCCGGCACGAACCGAGTGTCAGCCAGCTTCACGCTTGCGAACACGTCCGACGAGGTCGTGCAGGCATCGATCACGCGCTCGGACTGGGACCGCATCGAGAACGGCGACAATCGCTTTCTGCCCATGGGCTCGAGCGGCACGTCCTGCGGCGCAATGCTGAGCGTCTCACCTCTCTCGATCCGCGTCGAGCCGCACACCTCCCGCATCGTCCGTCTCGCCATTCAGACGGCCGCACCCGTGACGAAAGAGTGCTGGGACATCTTCTTCGTCGAGGAAGTGCCAAGGCGTGCCTCAGCGAAGGGCAACTCGCTCCAGTACATCTTCCGGACCGGCGTGAAAGTCTACGTCGCGCCTTCCGGGCTCTCGCGCGATGGAGCGGTCGAGAACATGGCCGTCGAAGACGTGCCGGTTACCCCGGCGACCTCGTCGACGACCCCCGTCAAGGGCGTTGCGAACGCTCCGCTGGCAACCAAGCGCCAGATCTCGGTGCGCTTCCACAACACCGGCGCCATGCACCTGATCGCCAGGGGTCGTTTGGAGTTTCGACGTCTCGACAACACGCTGGCGATGCAGGTCCCGATCGCGGATTTCCCCACCCTGCCTGGCGCGACCCGCAAAGTGAGTGTCGATGTTCCGGCGGGACTGGCTCCCGGCGATTACGTCGTACTCGCACTCATCGATTTCGGCGGCGCGGAGCTCGTTGCCGGCCAGATCGATTTCCAGGCCAAGTAGGTAAACGTGTCTACGCTCAAGCGGAAGCTATTCAGCGGCAGCACCAGCGCGGCGATCTCGGTGTCGCTGGCTCTGCTCGCGTCTCCGCTGGCGGCGCAGAACCCGGTTACGTCGCTCACTCTGGCCGGCCAGGTGATCACGTTCCCCGCGCCGACAGCCGCCGATTACATCGCCGGCTTCGTCAATTCGGCGACTGGCGTCACGTTCACTGTCAACGCCACTAGCGGCAATCAGTCGCATACGACGACGGTCCTGATTCGTGCGACTTCGGCGAATCTGGGTGGCGCCAAGGTGCTGGCCGATCTGCAGTGGCGCCGATCCGATCTGGTGACATGGAACAGCATCACCTCCGTCAATGCTGCCGTCGAAGCGCGCACAGTGGTCCGGAACGGAACGAACGATCCGTGGAACAACACGATCTTCTTCCGCCTGATACTCCGTTGGGCCACCGATCCGCCAGCTACCTACTCGGGGAACTACTCGATCACGCTCTCGCAGACGGTCCCGTGATCGCGCACGTCCGCGGCGTAAGCATCGCTGCATTCGTTTTCGTCGTTTCGGGCGCTCTCTCCACGGCTGCGGCGCAATCGTCATCTGCTCCCACGCCAGGGACTGGAGTCCGCGCCACATCACTGATCACGGCGGATGGCTCCAGATCCGACTCGTCGAGCGATGTCGAGATCACTCTCCCGTCCGTAACAGCGTCCGGCGCACCACGCAGCTATCTGGTCGTTTCGATCCCAGTTCCCGAGGCCTTTGCGCGGGTCATGAAACTGGACGTCGAG
>JADGQU010000193.1 GCA_017881545.1 Gemmatimonadaceae bacterium | reverse complement strand
GCTCGCCGATGACGCCAAGTTTGTAGAGAGTGAGGTAGAGACTGATGAAGATCCCGGCCAGCGCGAGCGCGGCCACGATCATCCGCTTCGTCACTTCTTTGCGGCTGGTGCCGCGGGTCCCGCCGGCGCGACTGGGGTCACGGTTTTCGCGACTGAATCGACGAGCTTTTTCAGCTCATCGTACGAGCGCATTCCGGGATACAACTTGTTCCCGATGATGAATGTCGGCGTGGAGCCCACGCCGCGCCTCATGCCCTCGGCCAGGTTGGCGTTGATGCGCTTCTGATATTTGCGCGCATCATAGCAGCTCTCCCACTTGACGACATCCAGCCCGACCTCGCCGGCGTAGCGCTTGAAGAATGGCTTCGGAGCTTCGGTCGCCTCTCCATTCCACTCTTCCTGCCCTTGAAAGATGCGGTCGTGCATCGGCCAGAACTTCCCCTGCTCGTCGGCGCAGGCAGCGGCGTTCGACGCCCCACGCGTGTTTCGATGCTGGGTAAGGGGGAAATCGTAGAAGGTGAGGTTGGCGAGGCCCGGGTCGATGATGCGAGTCCGCACATCGGGTTCCGTCACCGTGGCGAAGCCGCCGCATGATGGGCACTCGAAATCGGCGAATTCGACAATTTTTACCGGGGCATCGACTTTGCCTATCAGGTAACCCTGGGCCGGTCCGGCGTTGGTCGTGTCGGCGACATCACTGGCGACAGCCGCGCCGGACTTGGGCTTAGTGGCTACATATCCGATCGCCGCCACGCCGACGAGGCCGATCGGACCAAGGACCCAGAGGAGCGCTTTTGGCCGATTTGACGCGCGGGCCTGCCTCACGGAGTTTTTCGGGCGTACGTTCCGGTCTTTCGGTTGTTCTTTGTTGGGAGGCATCTTCTGTGGTTGATTTCCTGTGCGTTGACGGCGTGCGTTGTGACGCGAAAGCTAAGAGAGGGGTATAGAGATGCAAGCTGATGTCCTGCGAGCTCCGGTCGGTCCAGGAGCGATGCACGTCGAGCGGTACGGCCACGGCGGAACGGCCGTCATTCTCCTGCACGGATTCGGGACTTGCAACTTTTTGTGGCGCGCGGTCGCTCCCGCGATCACGGCGGCGGGGCACACCGCTTATTCCGTGGACTTGCTCGGGCACGGCCAGTCCGACCGCCCCCTCGACGCCGACTTCGGAATCGCGGCGCAGGCGGAGTACCTCGATGCCGCGATGACCGTGCTGCGGGTGTCGCGCGCCGTCATTGTCGGGGTTGATCTGGGCGGCGACGTCGCGATGAAGCTCGCCGCGAACCGCCCCGAGCGCGTCGAGAAGCTGGTGCTGATCAACACACCGGCGTTCGACGAGCTGCCAGCCAGGGAGATCACCCAGATGCAGCGGCGGACGGCGCGATTCGCGTTCAGTCTTACCCGCGGCGTGATGGGGGCTGCACCGCTGCTGGAGGGAGTACTCAAGGGCAGTGTGGCAGATCAGGAGCATATGCCGATGAAGCTCATCGCTCGCTACCTCGCGCCGTTCGTCGGGAAGGATGGCGCAAAGCACCTGCTGACCCTGGCGAGCGCGGTCAACAAAGCTGATCTGGACGAAGAAGACTACGGAGCGATCAAGGCGCCGACGCTCATTATCTGGGGAGACGAGGACAAGTGGGTCGAGCCCAAGCTCGCGGACAGGCTGGTGAACGCCATACCGGAGGCCAGTCTGGTGAGGCTGGCGGGAGTGGCGCGGCTCGTTCCCGAGGAAAACCCCGAGCATCTCTCGGAATTGTTGCTCGATTTCATCAAAAAAAGGGCTGCCGCCTGAACCTTTTTGCTATGAAACGGTGTCTAACACACGTAGATTGCAGAATACAGTTTCATAGACGTTTTTACTTCAACCGAATTGATGAACACTCAGAAAAACAGATTCCGGAAGGAGCCAGTCCGAGCGGCAACTCCCTTTGCGGAGGCCCGGGACGAGCTGTTCCAGCAGATCATGCGCTGCGGCGTAGTCGGCTCGGCGCCAGAGGATCAGAAGGATTGGTTCGACAACACGATGGATTACCTGACGGAGCGATACCACGAGTTGTCGCCGTCAGAAGTAGCTGAGCTTCGGGTGCTGGGAGAGAGATTCGCTCAGCCTCCAAAAGTCAGAAAGGCTGTTTGATCGAAGGGCGCCCTCGGCGCCCTTCTTTTTTTTGACGCCAACTCGAATCCTCTGTTCGTCGACCAAACTGCACTGCCGCCTGCCACCGTCGAGGTCACCGTCGAGCGTTAATCCCGCGGCGCAGAATGACAGCGAATCGCGCCCCTCCCCCAAGCCCCGCCTCGAACGCGGGCACGATCCCCGACGTCCGGCCAACAGGGAGCGGTCCCTCGACGCCGACGAGCACCAGCAGGTAAGCACGTGAGCCTCCGTCGAGCTTGGAACGGTACCGCCCCGACACCCCGGCTCCGCCGTACGGAGCCCAGCGGCTCTGCCGGAATGGGTCCAGGCTGAATCTCGAGACCAGGTCTGTTCGGCCCTCGAGTCCATGGCGCCCCGCGCCGATTCCGGCGACGAGGCCGGAGCGCACGTAGATCCCTGACGGGACGCTCACGCCAAGGCCTGCTTCAACGCCGGCCGTGTGGGCGATGATGGCGTCGAGCCTTCCTTCCATTTGAAGCGGCTGCTGCGGGGCGGCCTGCGAGAGCGCTGCCGCGGGCGCGGCCAGCGTCAGGACAAGCATGCGGGCAAGCGTCGAACGAACGAGGCACTGCCGGTTTCCCATCGTCGCGGTCAGGCGACTCTGGAACGGGCACGTCCACGCCAGAGCGCGATCGTGTAGTCCACGATTGACGCGGCGGACACTAGCCCGATCGTCAGAATCATGATCCCGGTCAGCTCCGGCACCAGGATGATGGCCACCAGCGTGATCATCTGCAGGACGGTGACAATCTTGCCTAGCATTCTCGCCCTGAACACCGCGGGCCGGAGCGTCGGAACAACTTTGGCGACGAGGAACCCGATGGCGGTGGCGAGATCACGCGTGAGGAAGACGAAATATTGCCCGGTGGTAAGCTGGCCCTCAACGAGGTAGGCGCATATCGCGACGAAGACGAAGACGCGGTCGGCGATCGGATCGAGTAGCGCACCGGCCGTGCTCACCGTTTTCTTGCGGCGGGCGATCCAGCCATCCATGAAATCCGTCAATCCCGCGACCGCGATGAGCGCGATGCGATCCCACGGTTCCGACACGAGCACGAATGCGAGCGCCAGTACCACCCGAGACAGCGACATCGTGTTGGGAAGATTGAACAGAGCGCGACGACCCATGCGAGCGAAAAGTACGGCCGCGTCCGAGTGCGTGCCAGCGCGCGCACGCGCGTCAGACTGCTTGCCACCGCGCGCGAGCCTGTCTAGCTTCGCTCGATGACTTCGCACAGGCTGCTCGGGACGATTTACCTCGCCCTCTCGGTCGCGATGATCGCGTGGGACATCCTGATGGCAGGCAGAATCGCGAAGCTGCGGCGCATCCCACGCGGCTTTCAGTCGATCACGGGAATCGCCGGCCTGCTGCTGGTTCCCGCGCTCGTTGTCGCTTACACCGCGCAATCACTTCTGTACGGGCGCGCGATAATTCTCGTCTCGTGGCTGTGGCCGTTCACCGCTCTCCTGTTCGTGGTGCAAACGATCAATGCCCTTGGCCGACGGTTGGTGACGCCGCTGCTCGGATTCCCGCTCCTGGTTTACAACCTCATCATCGCAACGGTGGCAGTCACCAAGTTCGTCATCACGCGCGGCCAATCGCCCACAGAATTCGGTCTCGCTCTCAACGCCGCCCAGGCGAGCATGCTCGGAACGTTCTTCGGAACGCCCGCTCTCTGGAATCCGATCTACATCCAGGTTCCGATATTCGCGCCGTCGCTTCCGGCGCGGTGGGGTTTCACGCGTCTCGCGCGTGTGGCGCTGGCCGGCGCCGCGATCGCGATGACCGCGCTCGTCGTCGTAGAGCTGCCCGGCGCGTACGCCGGCATCAGGAGCTACGCGTCGCACGCGAAGGACCAGCTGCAGGAGCATCCCGACGGAGATTTCCGGATCGGGCTCAAGATCTTTCCTGATCTGAGGAACGGACCGCCGCCCCTGGCAATCAAGTACGACCTCGCCCTCGCGGACACGCTGGACGTCGATGCGATCAGCATCGTCGTAGATCCGGAAGCAGCGCGCGGTGTCGCGCTCGATTCACTGGCGCGCTCGATCGAACAGGCACGGTCCGACAGTACGCTGCTCATCGTCGCGCTCGGATACCCGAAAAAGGGAGAGGAGGAATTCAAGCAGTCGCGCGAAGGCTACACCATCGCCCGCCTCAAGGATATCGATCGAATCGCGAGGCGGCTCAAACCCGATTATCTGATTCCCGCCGTCGATCCGTTAGAGGAAGGCACTCGCATACTCGGCGAAGAATCTCCACAGTACTGGATCGACTACTTCACGCGCGCGTCGCGCATCGCGCACTACATATATCCGCGCATCAAGGTCAGCGTCCCGATAAGCAGTTACGGAACCCGCGACAGCACGTTGTACGCGTGGGCGGCGCGCCCGGGCTCGCCGGTGGATGCGGTTGGCTTCTCGCTGTTCGCCGGATTCGACGGCGCCAGATCTCTCGACACGCACCTGCGGGTCGCGCAACGCTGGATGCAGCAGTTTCCGAAGCCGAAGGAGCATTGGGTCTTTGCCGCGGGCGGATACCCGCTGGTGCACGGCGAGGAGAACCAGCTGCGCACGATCTGGGGCGTGCTGGCGTGGGCGACCGCCGAAGTGCCGATCAAGGGGCTCGTGGTGTACGAGGGCGGAGATTACAACTCCGTTCGTGGGCTGCGGGCGCCGGGCGGGCGATTGCGGCCGGTGACGGACGCGATTCTCCGGGCGGAGAAGGGGCTCCGGGCCGGGGCGCAGTAGGGCTGGAACTGCAACGGCAACTGCAAACTACGCTGCCGCCTGCTGCCCGCTGAACGCTAACCGCTACCTGCTGCAAGCGGGCGGGACCGTTCCAGGTAAGGAAGGCACAGGCAGTTGACTTTACCCTGATCCGCGCCAGTGCGGTCATGGCGTTTGCAGCAGGTAGCGGTAGGCGTTCAGCGGGGAGCGGGCAGCAGTGTAGTTGCAGTTGAAGTTCCTCAGACTACACCGTCCGCCCAACTCCCCGCACGATCCCTTCCACGCGACGCTCCGGATTGAAGTACTTCTGCGCCACGTCGCGCATTTGATCCGCGGTCACTGCCCGCATTTTCGTGTCGTACTCGAGCAGCTCGTGCAATCCTTCGCCGAACATCCAGGCGTCGAGCATCTCGCCCAGCTGAGCACCGCCGCTCTCCTGGCTGATTGCGTGAGAGCCCACCACGTACTCCTTGGCGCGAACAATCTCGTCGTCAGTTACCAGCTCGTCGCGCAGCTTTCCGAACTCGGCAAGGAGGCCCGCGCGCGCGACGCCTTCTTTTTCGGGAGACGTTGCGATGTACGAGAGAAAAATGCCGGCCATTCTCTTCTCACTCACCCCGGC
>JADGQU010000192.1 GCA_017881545.1 Gemmatimonadaceae bacterium | reverse complement strand
GAGCCCAGGCCGCCCGCGCCAACGAGAAGCACCCGGGATTTCTTGAGCGCGCGCTGCCCGCTCTCCCCTACCTGCGGCAGGAGAATGTGGCGGCTATAGCGAACCAGCTCTTCGCGAGTCAGCTCCGTGGTGTCCCGCCTCCGTTCAGTATTCACGTTGGTGGTATATTGCGCGGTGAATCATCGGGTTTGTCTCTAGGACGCTAACTACTGTCCGTCCATCCAGCAACGCTACACCGCCGGCTCCGAACGGTCCATGCTTTTCAGACGATTTTACGACGAAAACCTGGCGCAGGCGAGCTACATGATCGCATGCGAGAAAACACGCGAAGCGATCGTCGTCGACCCCAACTCCGACGTGGCGCAGTATACCCGCGCGGCTGGTGCCGATCGCGTAAAGATCGCTCACGTGACCGAGACGCACATCCATGCCGACTTCGTTTCGGGGGCGCATGCGCTGGCTGAGGCCACCGGCGCCACTTTGCATCTCTCGGGAGAAGGAGGCAGGGAGTGGGGTTACACCGACGCCGCTCTCAAGCGAGCCAAAGTGTTGCGTGACGGCTCCCGGATCAATGTCGGCCAGGTACGACTCCGTGTAGCGCACACGCCCGGCCACACCCCTGAGCACCTGACTTTCTTCGTGTCCGATCTGGATCGCGGCGAGGATCCCGTTGGTGCGCTGACGGGTGATTTCCTTTTTGTGGGAGATGTCGGCAGGCCAGATCTGCTCGAGCTCGCTGCCGGCGCCAAGGGAAGCATGGAAAGCTCGGCCGGGGAATTGTACCGGTCTCTCGCGAAGATCAGGTCGGAGCCCGACCATCTGCAGATCTGGCCCGGCCATGGGGCCGGATCCGCATGCGGCAAATCTCTCGGATCGATGCCGCAATCAACGCTCGGGTATGAGAGACTCTTCAACTGGGCGTTTGCCAGCTTGAGTGAGAAAGAGTTTGTCGCGAAAGTCCTCGACAATCAGCCTGTTCCTCCGCGCTATTTCGCGGTTATGAAACGCGTGAACCGCCTCGGTGCCGAGAGAGCGCAGCCCTCAGAGCCCGACTACGGTGGATTGGAGGAGCTCGAGCGCGCGCTCAATAAGGGCGGAGTGGTGATCGACGCCCGACCAGCGGCGAACTTCGCGGCGGGACACGTGCCTGGAACGCTGAACATTCCCCTCGGCAAGTCATTTCTCAACTGGATTGGCGCGCTCGTTCCTGAGGAAAGCGACCTCTACATCATCACCGAGGCGGAAAGTGACGATGCGGTGAAGCACATACTCGGCGATCTGTGCAAGATCGGAATGACGCGTGTGAGCGGCGTCTTCCAGGCTGACGTACTTCAGGCGTGGAAATCTCTGCGCGGAGCGCTGGAGAAGGTGACGCAGCTGGATGCGCCGAGCCTCAGGAAGCTCACCGGCAAGAACGTCCTTCAGATCGTCGATGTGCGGAGCCCGGAAGAGTGGAGCGAGGGCCATTTGCCCGGAGCGATTCACATACCGCTCGCGCAGCTGCCGGATCGTGTTGGAGAGCTCGACGCATCCGCGCCCATCGTGCTCCACTGCAAGGGCGGTGGACGATCTTCCATTGCGACGAGCTTTCTCCAGTCGCATGGAATAGCCCACGTTTCCAATCTGGCAGGTGGTTTCGACGCGTGGGTCGCCCAGGGATTCGAGGTCGACTCCGCCAAGTCTGCGCCGGTCCCTCGAGGGCGAAAGGCTGCGGCGTCCGCGCGTGGACGCCGGAAGAAGTAGCGCCAGGGCGGTGCGTCAATGAGTCATCCGGTTTTTGCTGGGGCAGGAATGCGTCGGCCGCGCGTACAGGAAGGGCCTGTGAGCTGGAAGGAGAGGCTCGAGGCGCTCCGCTACGTCCCCGCGCTGTTCCGCCTGATCTGGCGCACGCACCGCGGCTACACCCTGGCGATGATCGTCCTCCGCGTCATGCGGTCGGTCGTGCCTGTCATGACCTTCTGGGTCGGCAAGCTGATCCTCGACGCGGTGATCGCGGCAAAGGCCACGCACGGATCGCTCTCGCAAGTGTGGCGCTATCTGGCGCTGGAGCTGGCGATCGTTCTCGTCGGAGAGATCCTCGCGCGGGCATCGTCACTAATCGAGAGCCTGCTCGGCGATCTCTTCTCGAACGCGATGAGCGTGCAGCTGATGGAGCACGCGGCCAAGCTCGATCTGGCCCAATTCGAGGATCCGGAATTCTATGGCCATCTCGAGCGCGCCCGCCGGCAGACGGTGGGGCGCATCGCACTTCTCAGTCTCCTGCTCTCGATGTCGCAGGACGCGCTCACGCTGCTCACGCTGGCGGGAGCGCTCATCGCGTACAATCCGTGGCTCCTGCTGCTGCTCGCGGTCGCGGTGATTCCCAGCTTCCTCGGCGAAACCCACTTCGCATCGCTCGGATACTCGCTCCTGTTTCGCTGGACACCCGAGCGCAGGCAGCTCGACTACCTCCGCTTCGTGGGCGCGAGTGACAAGACGGCGAAAGAGGTCCAGATGTTCGGCCTCGCTCCGTGGCTGACCGAGCGTTACCGCGTCCTCTCCCAGAAGTTTTACGAGGAGAACCGAAACCTCTCGATACGACGCGGCGTCGTCAGCGCGCTGCTCTCGATACTGGGGACGATCGGCTACTACTCGGCGTACATCGTAATTCTGATCCGGGCAGTCAGGGGCGACATCACGATCGGAACGCTGACATTCCTCGCCGCGTCGTTCGGGCGCGGACGGGATGTCATCCAGAACATCCTTCTCTCCGCGAGCAACGTCGCCGAGCAGGCGTTGTATCTGCGAGATCTGTTCGTGTTTCTCGAGATGCGGCCGACGATCGAGTCACCGTCAAACGCCAGATTGGTTCCCGCGAAGATCCAGTCGGGGTTTGTCTTCGAGAACGTTGGATTCCGCTACCCGGACAGCGAGCGGTGGGCCATCCGCAACGTCGATTTCACGCTCAAGCCGGGAGAGCGCGTCGCCCTCGTCGGCGAAAACGGCGCCGGCAAGACCACCATCACCAAGCTTCTGGCTCGCCTCTACGATCCGACTGAGGGCAGGATCACACTCGAGGGAGTGGATCTCAAGGAATACGACCTCGTGAGTCTAAGGCACGCGATCGGCGTCATCTTCCAGGATTTCGTCCGCTACGACATGCGGTTCGACGAGAACATCGGCGTCGGCGAAATAGATTCGGTGCGCGCCGATCTCGATAAGAACAATGGAACGCCACCGTCGATCACGACCGCCGCGGAGAACTCGCTCGCCGCTTCACTGCTGCCCCGCTTCTCGAAGGGGTACCAGCAGATGCTCGGGAGACGATTCGAGGAGGGCGTCGATCTGTCGGGAGGCGAATGGCAGAAGATCGCGCTGGCGCGCGCCTACATTCGCGACGCGCAGGTACTGATTCTCGACGAGCCGACGGCCGCGCTCGATGCGCGGGCCGAGTACGAAGTGTTTCTGCGCTTCTCCGAGCTGGTTGCCGGCCGAATGGCAATTCTGATTTCGCATCGGTTTTCGACGGTGAGAATGGCCGACCGAATCATCGTTCTGCGGAATGGCAAAGTCGAAGAGCAGGGCTCGCACGAAGAGCTGCTCAATAACGGCGGGCTTTACGAAGAGCTGTTCACGATGCAGGCCGCAGGCTACCGCTAGACACAACTGGCACTTCTCGGCTTACGGATTTACATCAGCAGAACTGGCGGGAGGCACGAGTAGCATAGGCGTCAGCGATGCCAGCTATGGGCCCAGGTATCGCGTAAACCACGCAAGTGATTCCTTCCACCAGAGTCGTTGGTTCTGCGGCTTCCCGATCCAATGGCCTTCGTCGGGAAAGTCGATCAACCTGCTCGGAACCCCCTGACGCTGCAGCGCCGTGAAGAGTGAGAGCCCCTCGGTGTACGGCACGCGATAGTCGAGCTCGCCGACCACCACCAGATGCGGTGTGTGAAAGTTTCCGGCGAAGAGGTGCGGCGACCAGCGCCGGTACACCGAGTCCATCGCGTTCTTGTCCCAGTACGGTCCCCCGAATTCCCAGTCGCCAAACCAGATCTCCTCGCTCGCGCCGTACATGTTCTCGAAGTTGTAGACTCCGGCGTGCGTAAACAGCGCCTTGAACCGGTTGGAGTGGCCCGCGATCCAATTCGTCATGTAACCGCCGTAGGATCCGCCGGCCGCGCCCATGCGCGTTGAATCCAGCCAGCTGTTGCGCGCGAGCGCAGCGTCCAGGCCGTTCATCAAGTCCGTGTAGACCCGGCCGCCCCAATCCTTCGAGATCTGGTCGGTGAACTTCTGCCCGTACCCGAACGATCCGCGCGGATTGATCGCAATGACTCCAAATCCGGGCGAAGCGAAAAGCTCGAAGTTCCAGCGGCCATGCCACTGATCCAGCCACTCGCCCTGCGGTCCACCGTGAATGAGAAACAGGACCGGGAACTTCTTGCCGGGTTGATACTGCGGCGGCCTGAGGATCATTCCCTGCACGCTGTCGCCGTCGGCGCCCTTGAACCAGTAGTCTTCGATGGGATTCAGCTTGAGCTGCGCGAGAAGCGCGTCGTTCTCGTGGGTGAGACGCCGAACGCCGCTGAGCCCGGCTGTCCCGACAGTCGCGACGTAGACTTCGGCGGGACGCTCCGTCGCGTCCTGGAGCCATGCAATCGTTTTGCGGTCACTCGATACCGACGTCGAAAAATTGTTGCCGCCGGAGGTGAGCAGCTGCGGCGCCGTGGTCCATCCTGATGACGTGCGAGTGATGCGATAGAGCTTGTTGCGGCTTGCATCAACCGTGTTCAGATAAATCGCATCTCCGCTCGGGGAGAAAATGTACGCGTCGGCGTTTCTGTCCCAGCTCGGCAGAAGCTCGCGCGATGTCTTGCTCGCCCGATCGTACGCCATCAGCCGCTGGCGGTCGGACTCAAAACCGGGGCGCGCCTGCGAGGCGTAGAGAATAGTGCGGCCGTCCGGAGAGTACACCGGGTTCTGATCGGCGCCGCGGTTGGATGCCGTGATCACGACAGGAGCGCCGCCGCTCACGGACACCGTGTAGACGTTGAGATCGGTGGACCAGGCATCCGCCCGCCCCTGATCCTTCGCGGTGTAGGCAAGCTCTTTTCCGTCGGGAGAGAAGGCGTAGCCCTCGCTTCCTCCGAACGGTCCGGGAGGAACATCGTACAACACGCCTGCCGTCACGTCGCGCAAGCCGGTTCCATCAGGGGCCACGACGAAAAGGTGCGATCGTGTCGCCGGCGTCCACTCCGTCCAGTGCCGGTAAAGCAGATTGTCGGCGATGTGTGCTTTGACCTTGCCGGTATCGGCGGCTTTGGCCCGCTCAATGTTGCAACCATCGCTGTCGCAGTCGGGGTACACGCCCGTGACGAAGGCAATGCGATCCCCAGCCGGTGACCAGACCGGCCCACTCGCTCCGCCACTCACGTTCGAGATCTGGCGCGCGTTTGCCCCGATCGGATCGGCGATCCACAGCTGTCCTGCCGAGATGTACGCGACGCGCTTGCCATCCGGCGACC
>JADGQU010000191.1 GCA_017881545.1 Gemmatimonadaceae bacterium | reverse complement strand
CTCATCTATCGGACCACAGCTCATCTGTAGTGCGCGTAAGTTGTTGTCGCCGTTGCGGAAACGGACAGTTCGTCAGTAGATTGTACGTTGACTGTTGCTCCTCAAAGCATGGGGCACCCGCGCGACTCGCGGGTCTCGGACACATGGTTCGAGGGGCGCTGATGTGAAACCAAAAGGAACTCATAACGCGGCCCTGTAGCACGACCGCGCGGACTTTTTTTGAACCGTCCTCCACTTCGCTCGCCGAGTCGCCGAGAGATGTGGTGAGACGGGCAACGATGAAAAGAGAAATCCTCATAAACGCGGCTCCGCGCGAAACGCGGATCGCGATTCTGGAGGACGGGAAGCTCGTTGAGCTTGCTGCCGATCGTCCAGACAACCGACGCATGGTCGGTGACATCTATTTGGGCCGGGTTGACGCGGTACTCCCCGGAATTCAGGCCGCCTTCGTCGACATTGGCACCGAGAAGAGCGCCTTCCTCCACGCCTCCGATCTCGTCAGGCAAACCGCTGACGAAGCGGAAGACGAAGACGAGGATGACGACGACGAGGAAGACGAAAGAGAAGAGCCCGTCGCGAAGAGGAACGGCAACGGCGGCAACGGCCACGCAGCCAACGGCCGACGCGCGAAAGCTCCCCTCATTCAGGAAGCTCTGAAGCGCGGCCAGGAAATCCTCGTCCAGATCTCGAAGGAGCCGATCTCCACCAAGGGCCCCAGAGTCACCGCCCAGATCTCACTCGCCGGGCGATTCCTCGTCTACATACCGGATTCGTCGAAGGTGGGCGTCAGCCGAAAGATCGGACAGTCGGCCGAGCGTGCCCGCCTCAAGGAACAGGTCCAGAGCATTCTTCCCGACAAATCGGGCGGCGTGATCGTCCGGACGGTAAGCGAGGATGTGACGCCCGAGATGCTTCAGCGCGAGCTGACCAGTCTCATGTCGCAGTGGAAGAAGATCAAGCGGAAGACGCACTTCCAGAAAGCGCCCTCTCTGGTCAATCGCGAAAGCGGTCTTACGCGGGGATTAGTCCGCGACATTTTCAGCGACAAGGTGGACAGCCTCGCCGTCGACTCGAAGCAGGTCTACAACGAGATCGTCGGGTACCTCAAGGACATCGCGCCCGAGCTGATCGAACGAGTGAAGCTGCACGAGTCGCAGCTTCCACTGTTCGACACGGCCGGAATTGAGTCGGAGATCAGAGACATCTTCAAGCGCCGCTGCGACCTGCCCTCGGGCGGCTATCTGATCATCGAGCCAACCGAGGCGCTCGTCTCGGTCGATGTCAATTCGGGCCGCTACACCGGCAAGAAGGATCCCGAGAAAACGGTTCTCAGAACCAACATGGAAGCGGCGCAGGAAGTCGCCCGCCAGCTCCGGCTGCGCGACGTCGGCGGAATCATCGTCTGCGATTTCATCGACATGGAGACCAAGGCGAACCGCGACCGCGTCCTCCAGGAGCTGCGTCAGCATCTCTCACGCGACCGCGCGCGCACCAAGGCATTCGCGGTGAGCGATCTTGGGCTGATCGAGATGACGCGCCAGCGCGTCCGTCAGAGTCACTACCAGTCGTCGACCGAGGCTTGCCCAACATGCAACGGCACGGGACGGGTGCTCACGCCCGAAACGATCGTGCGGCGGATGGAGCGCTCGGTGAAGCGGATGGCGGTCGAGGGCCGGCGCGACAATCTGTTGGTCAAGCTCCACCCCGACGTCGCGATGTACGTTCTCGAACAGGAGCGCGATCTCGCGCAGAAGCTTCAGAAGGCGGCGAACTTTTCGCTTGAGTTCAGGGACGATCCGTTGCTCAAGCCGGACGAGTTCAAGCTCGTGGTGAAGGCGCAGGGCCGGGATGTCACGCAGCAATACGCTATAGCCTGACCCCTCCCGCCCGTTCAGTTGCAGTTGCCGGTCTCCCGCCCGTCAGTTGCAAGTTCAGAGGGTTGACCTCTCCCCACCTGCTAACTAATTTCAAGGGCTGTAGCTCATTACCTAAAAGCAACTCTCTCCATGACTTACGCAATAATCCGGACCGGCGGCAAGCAGTTCCGCGCCGAGGCCGGCAAGACAATCAGAATCCCGACGCTGGTCGGTGATGCCGGGTCGAAGATTACCTTCGACGACGTCATCCTCGGCTCCGACGGCGACACGACCCACATTGGCGCTCCCGGCCTCAAGGGCGCGCACGTCACGGGCGAGATCGTCAAGCACGGACTCGGCGACAAGATCGTCGTGTTCAAGGCCAAGCGCCGCAAAAACTACGCGAAAAAGCAGGGCCATCGGCAGAAGTTCACCGAGGTCCGCATCAAGGACATCGCGTTCGGCAAGAAGAGCGGGGGAGAGAAGTAATGGCTCACAAGAAAGGTGTAGGCTCATCGCGCAACGGACGCGACAGCAATCCGCAGTACCGCGGCGTCAAGAAGTTTGGCGGTGAGAAGGTTGTCGCTGGCAACATCATCGTCCGGCAGTGCGGCACCAAGTGGCATCCCGGCCGCAACGTCGGCCTTGGAACCGATTTCACGATCTACTCGCTGATCGACGGCGTCGTGAAATTCGAGCACAAGAGCCGCACTCGCTACAAGGTCAGCGTCTACCCCGAAGTCGAGACGAGCGCGGCGTAACGCCCACCCGCGTTTCCTGGGGCATCGCCGCCCGGAATCACTCCGCGCCCAGACGCAACAAAAAGCCCCGCGAGGGGCTTTTTTGTTGCCATCAGAGTGATATCGCGCCATACTGAGATGAAACGTCAGAGCCCCGTTCTGCGTACGATTTAGTGTAGCATCCCATTCCTACGAGACGATAAAATGGCCCTACTCGACAGACTGAAACAGGAGCTCGACCGCGCCGGCAAAGTGGCGCAGGACGCGTTCGATGATGGAAAGACCAGACTCGAAGCCTTCCGCACGCGACAGCTGGCGGACAAGGCCGCACAGGCGCTCGGGTACGCCGTTTTCCGGTCGAAGAAGAGCGGTGGCGATCTCGATGCTGCCACCTACGACCGCCTCAAGGCGACGCTCGAGACCCACGACGGCGAAGCCGCGAAGCTCGAAGCCGAGATAGAGCTGAAGCGACAGCAGTCATCGGCATCACGTAGCTCGTCGGGCACCGACGCCGGTGGGGCATCGAGCGATAGCTACTCTGGCACTCCGACCTAGCCAAGCATCAACTGCAACCGAACGGGCGAACTCACAACTGCAACTGAACGGGCGGGAGGCGCCAGAGGGCACAGGCGTCAGGTTGTTAGTTCACTACGCCGGGACTTATCTCGGTAGAGTCATGACACAAGCAACTGCTTGTACCCAGAATGCCACAGAGGTAAGTCCCGGCGTCGTGAACTAGATACCTCACATCTACGCTACTCACGCCTCCCGCCCGTTCAGTTGCAGGTAAAGGTCGGTGATAAGTGATCTGTCAACGCCCCGGCGAATTGTGTGTCCCGGGCAAATTCCGGTATCGCTCGACCAGCTGATCCTGCCTCGTCTTCTCATTGTACTCGCGTCCGCGCACGAACACGTGCTCGGCTCGCGTCGTGAACTCAAACGGATCGCCACTCCAAACGACGACGTTCCCCTCGAGCCCCGGCCTTAGCGACCCGACTCGATCTGCTGCTCCGAAGAATTCGGCGGGCGCGAGCGTCACGGCGCGAAGCGCATCATCCCAGGTCATTCCGTACGAGACAGCATTGCCCGCTTCCTGTTTCAGGTTGCGGACGTTGAATGCTTCTTCGTCGCCGCCGCCCGCGTTACCGATGAGGGCGACCTGGACTCCGGCTTTGCGAAGCAGCCCGGCGTTCTCCTGGCGCTGTCCGAGCTGCGCGAATGCGCCCGGAATGTTGTTCATCGCTCCCGTGAGAACGGGGATCCGTGCGGCGGCGAGTCTGTCCGCCACCATCCACGCCTCGGCGCCGCTCGCGATCATCAGCTTGACGTTGTAGTCACGCGCGAGGCGCATCGCCGCGTCGATATCGGACGCCCGATCCACCGATACGAGCAGGGGAAGCTTGCCTTCGATCACGGGAATCATCGCTTCCAGGTCGAGCCTGCTCGCCGAGAAGGGCCGCGTCTGCGCGCGATCGAACGCGTCGCGGTGCGTCTGGAAGAACTTTGTGTCCTCCAGCAGCTCGCGCAGCTTCACGATCAGCTCTCCGCGCGCGTTTACTCCGGCCGACTGCGGGTCGCCGACCTCGGCGATCATCGCAACCGGGGCTTTGATGATCATGTCGGTCGTGGTTCCCGGGACTATGTCGACGAAAGCAGCCTGACCCGATACCAGACCGCCGGTCGGAACGACGACGACACTCGTGATGCCTTCCTTGCGCGCGGGCGCGAGCAATACCGAATTCGGGTTCAAGCCCTCCCACACCGTGAACGCGGCAGCAATGTTGTCCTTGCCGCGAGCGCTCATGTCGCGCGTGTCGGCGACTGCCGCGACTTCCTGAACGCCGAGCTGTGTCGATGCGTCGACAAAGCCGGGAGTAACGGTCTTGCCAGTCGCATCGATGCGCTGCGCACCGGCTGGAATCGGCACGTTCGCCCCGACAGCGGTGATTTTGCCGTTGGTGATTACGACCGTTCCGTTTTCAATCGGTGGCCCGCTCACCGGGTACACCTTGCCGCCGGTGATCGCGATCGTTTGTGCCGAAGCGGGAATTGCAGACATCGCCGCCAGAGCAAAGGCGACGACGAGGCGCGAATTGAGTTTGTATGAGATCATCGATCAGTTCCGGTTGAACGGTACGAAGCCGAGGTCGAAATCAGTGCGCCACTGCTGGGATGGATCAGTGCGGTCGTACAACAGCGCGCCGTCTATCCATACTTTCTCGGGCTTCGAGTAGACGCTGAACGGATCGCCGGTCCAGAGAACGACGTCGGCGTTTTTCCCCGTTTCGAGCGAGCCGATCTTGTCGTCGAGTCCCAGCGCCCAGGCGGGATTGATCGTCAGCCACTTGATCGCCTGATCTTCACTCACCGGAAGTCCAATCTCGGCGCCGGCCTCCATCGCTTTCGCAGCTTCCTGATTGAGGCGCTGCGAGCCCGACGGATCATCGGAATGGACGATCACCCTTGCTCCATCGTGATCCACGAGTGCCATGTTGGCCTTGACGGCGTCGAGAGCTTCCATCTTGAAGCTGCCCCAGTCTGCCCAGATCGAGGCGCCGATTCCTTCCTTCGCGAGTAGATCACCGATCTTGTAGGCTTCGACTCCGTGGTGGAACGAACGGATCTTGTATCCGAACTCGTGCGCGATGTCGATCATCTGCGCCATCTCGTCGGCGCGGTAGCAGTGGTTGTGAACGAGAATGTTCCCGCGCAGAACTTCGGCGAGAGTCTCGTTGCCCAAGTCACGCGTCGGCGGGTCGCCCTTGTGATCGGCGTTCCACTTGTCCCACTTGCGGCGGTACTCCTGCGCTTTGATCCAGGCGGCGCGATAGCCCGCGACGTTGCCCATGCGG
Organism: Gemmatimonadaceae bacterium; assembly: GCA_017881545.1. Taxonomy (GTDB): domain Bacteria; phylum Gemmatimonadota; class Gemmatimonadetes; order Gemmatimonadales; family Gemmatimonadaceae; genus UBA4720. The sequence continues at coordinate 85 of JADGQU010000191.1, read as the reverse complement.
GTCGAGGGTCCGCCTTTCGATCCATACACTCTCTTGGGGTTTTCGCCGCAGGCCATCTTGAGCCCGTACTTCGCGCCCGGGAACT
>JADGQU010000190.1 GCA_017881545.1 Gemmatimonadaceae bacterium | reverse complement strand
TGGAAGCGCGTCCTCGACGCCGAAGGCGATGCAATGGGGATGGTGCTCGGCCGCATCTTCGTGAAAGAGTACTTTCCGCCCGTCGCCAAGAAGCGCTACGCCGACATGGTCGAGGCGATTCGCACGGCGTACCGCGAGCGCATCACCAAGCTCGACTGGATGAGCGACTCCACCAAGGCGCGCGCGCTTCAGAAGCTCTCGACGGTCAGTCCCAAAGTCGGCTACCCCGACAAATGGAAGGACTACTCGGCGCTCGTCGTCGGCCGCAACTCGTACGCGGAAAACATGATGAACGCGGCCCGCTGGGGGTTCAACGACAACGTCTCCAAATTCGGGAAGCCAGTCGACCGGACCGAGTGGGGAATGACGCCGCAGACTTACAACGCATACTACAATCCGTCGAACAACGAGATCGTGCTGCCGGCCGCGATCTTCACGGTTCCGGGAGTGGCTGACGCGCAGGTCGACGACGCGGTCGCCTACGGTTACGCCGCGGCGGGTACGATCGGTCACGAAATTACACATGGCTTCGACGACGAGGGCCGCCAGTTCGACGCGGCCGGAAATCTCACCGATTGGTGGACGAGCGTGGACGCCGCAAAATTCCAGGCGCGCGCTGCCGTAATGGAGAAGCAGTTCGATGCCTACGAGCCGATGCCCGGACTCCACATCAACGGCAAGGCGAGCCTCGGCGAAAACATTGCCGATTATGCCGGAGTTCTGCTCGGCCTCGATGCGTTCAAGAAGACGGCGCAGTACAGGGAAGGGAAGCCGATCGGCGGGCTGACTCCGGTGCAGCGCTACTTCCTCGGCTACGCTCTCGGATGGATGAGTCAGCAGCGCGACGAGTCGCTCAGGCGCGGACTCCTGAGCGACGTGCACGCTCCCGCGAAGTGGCGGGTGCTGGGGCCGATGGCGAACATCCCGGAGTTCTACGACGCGTTCGGGGTGAAGCCGGGGCAGCCGATGTGGCGCCCCGACTCCCTTAGAGTCCGGATCTGGTAGCTGAACTCCGCCCCAACGTCCTATCGCTTGTCGTACTGCAACGCGAGCCTCAATTGCTCGATGGCTCTATCGCACGCGGCGATTGCGTTAACCCGGTGGCCACCGAAATCGTGACTCGCGTTCTGCATATCCTTCTTTGCGCGCTCGAGTGCGTCGATGGCCTTCCGGATTTCCGGATGGGGCTCACGGCGGCGCCCCGTGGTTTGAGCGGGAGTTGTCTGCTGAGTGACAGCCGCGGGAGAAGGTGCGGGTGATGCAAAAGCAGACGACGTGGCGAGTGCGGGGATCGAGATGCTCGCGGCCACGGCCGCGAGTGACAGCCCGATTGTTGCAAACGATTTCCTCATGGTAGGCTCCTGAGAGGGGTTCACAAGCTAGACGTATCGGCTTGTGAACTCGTTAAGGCCCGATACCTTATCCGCTGAAAGCGGGGCGTCCACTGACCGCTCTCCGTGCCCTTCCCGTAGAGGTTATCCGAATGATTGGTCTGCGCCCCTTTGCTCTCGCGCTCCCCTTCCTTCTTGTTGCGGCGACTCCGCACCGGATCCCGGACCGTCGGCCGATCACGGAGACGGATCTCTTCAAGTTCGTATGGGCCGCTGATCCGCAGATGTCGCCGAACGGATCACAGGTCGCGTTCGTGCTGGTGAACGTGAACGAGGATAAGGATCGCTACGAGACCCAGATCTATGTCGTTCCCTCCGACGGAAGCGCGCCTCCGCGACCGCTGACCTCGGGACGCAACGACCGCTCGCCCCGCTGGTCGCCGAGTGGGAGGGAGATCGCGTTCGTTCGGACGCCGGACCCGGTGGACGGAAAACCGAAGCCGTCGCAGATCTACCTCATCTCGATGGACGGCGGCGAAGCGCGCGGGCTCACCGACGCTCCGAAGGGCGCGGGCTCTCCCAGCTGGTCACCCGACGGTCGCACCATCGCTTTCAACTCAACTCCGGATTCGGCGTCCGCGCAGGCGAAGGCCGATTCGGCGAAGAAGCCTACGCCCGATTCGACACTGAAACGGCACGTCAGCGACGTCCGCGTCATCACACGCGCGCAGTACCGCTGGAACGGCGGCGGCTACACCGATGTGACGGCCCACAGTCATATCTGGACTGTACCCGCATCCATTGGCGTGACGGGAGCGCTCCCGTCCCTCAGGCAGATCACCTTTGGGGATTTCGATGAGGGCGAGCCGGTGTGGTCGCCCGATGGCTCACGCCTCTATTTCACATCCAACCGGCGCCTCGAGCCCTACTACGAATCGCGAGGCGACGAGCTGTACTCTGTTCCGGCGAACGGCGGCGCGAGTGTGCAAGTCGCGCGCATCGACGGGCAAATCGGCAACATCGCTCTTTCTCCGGACGGCAAGCGAATCGCCTTCACCGGAGCGGTGAACGCGAAGCCGCTGCGTTTTTACGATGAGCCCGATCTGTTCATCGTGGATGCGGCTCCGGGTTCTCAGCCGCGCAATCTGACCGCGAGCTACGACTTCGACGTCGAGGGCGGACTCAGCGGCGACCAGCATCCGCCGCGCGCGGCGGCGGGCGGCGGGATCCTATGGAACAGGGACGGAAAAAGTGTCGTCGTGGTGACGACGGAGAACGGTCGCGCGGATCTCAAGCAGTTCTCCACCAGCGATGGGAAGGTCGACTCGGTAACCACCGGTGCCCACGACGTGATCGCCTACAGTGCCAGCGCAAATGGATCAAAGATCGTCGCGCTCATTTCGACGTCGGTGAACATCGGCGACTTATATGTCGTGGATAACAACTCTGTTCGCGCCCCGCCTCGGCAAATCACTCACGTCAACGAGTCGCTCTTCAGCACTCTCGACCTGAGCACGCCCGAGGAATTCTGGTACAAGTCCTTCGACGGCCGGCGCATCCAGGGCTGGATACTCAAGCCGCCGCACTTCGACGCTTCAAAGAAGTATCCGCTCATCCTCGAGATTCATGGCGGACCGAACGCCGCTTACGGCCAGACGTTCACGCACGAGTTCCTCTGGATGGCGGCCAAAGGATACGTCGTGCTCTACACCAACCCCCGTGGCAGCACGTCGTACGGGCAGGACTTCGGCAACATCATCCAGTTCCACTATCCGGGCGACGACTACAAGGATCTGATGGCGGGCGTCGACGAAGTTGTGAAACGCGGTTATGTGGACTCAACGCGGATGGGAGTGACAGGCGGTAGCGGCGGTGGAGTGCTGACGAACTGGACTGTTACGCAGACTCACCGTTTTGCCGCGGCGGTGTCGCAGCGATCGATCGCCGATTGGTCGGGCTTCTGGTACACGGCGGACTTCACGCTTTTCAATCCCACCTGGTTCCGCACGGCGCCGTGGGAAGATCCGAAAGGCTTCGCGGAGGTTTCACCGATCACGTACGTCGCCAACGTGACGACGCCGCTGATGCTGATCGAGGGCGAAGCAGACATGCGAACCCCACCGGCCGACGGCGGCGAGCAGATGTTCCGTGCTCTCAAGTATCTTCACAAGCCGACGGTGATGGTGCGGTTCCCGGACGAGACGCACGAGCTGTCGCGCTCGGGGAAGCCGTGGCACCGGGTGGAGCGGCTACGGCACATCGTTGGATGGTTCGACCAGTATCTCAATCATACTGCTAATTCCGCGTACGAGGTGCGATAACCGGCGCATCGAATACGGGCAGGCTGTCTTTTAGTTCAGGATCGTCAGCACACCGGTTGTCGCGTCATAGCTGGTGGTGAACGACCCTAGATTCGTCGTTCGCTGACCACCAATCCAGGTGCCGGTCGAAGCGAACATCGCTCCGTGGCAGGGACACCGAAAAGCCGAGCCATTGATTCCCACGGTGCAGCCACGATGTGGGCAGATGAGAGAGAACGCGGCAAACGTGTCGGCGCCCGTGCGCACAGCGGCCACCGGAGTCCCACCCATGTCGACACGGGCGATTCCTCCGACGTTTGCAAGTGCGGGGTAGCTCGACACCTGGACTGAAAAAGATACCGGTCCGGTAACGCCCCCTAAGCCGCCTGCCGAGCCTCCGCACGAAGTGGTCAGCAGCACCGTCACCGCTGACGCCACTGAAGCAGTGATGAACTCCCGGCGGTCGCTCACAGCTTCACCACCGCGGCCTGCCATTGAGCCGCGTCCTCGTCGCTGCGGTAGAGCGTGTCGGGGTCGACGATGATGTTGTTCGCGGCGTCCCGTCTGATGGCGAGACGGTCCATGTTACGCGTCGCCCTGCCCGTGATGAACACTCCATCCGGCTGATACTGAGAGTGGTGCTTGGGACATTGGAAGCGCAGGTCTGTCTCGTTCCATCGTAAAGCGGTGTTCTGGTGCGGGCACGAGAGATTGAACGCAAAGACTTCATTCTTGTAGCGAACGAGAATTACGTCGTTGTCCCTGTCGATGTCGGCGCCGTCGACGGCTGGCACCGCGTACGAGAGCTGCTTTCGGCCAGCAACTGCGGAGGCCAGCACCTTGGCAGTGGCACTCCTGATCGGAAGGCCCAATGAAATTGCAGCGAGCGCGAGCGCGGACACGCTGCGCAGGAACTCTCTTCTTTCGGGAACGAGCGGACATCCTTCGCAGTCGGCTTGCTCGTCGTGATTTATGCGATCAGAAAACGTCATTGTGATATGCCTGTCAGTAATTGTCGTGGAGAAATCGTCAGGATGATTCAACGAGAATGACACCGGCGAGAACGATCGCCGTCCATAGAGTCATGCTCGTCGCTGCCGCCAATTGCAGCCTCGACCAGAGCTTGTGCCGCGGCTTGGTGGCTTGAGTAAGGAGGTGTCCCGCGCGGAGCTTCTGTTCGATGCGCTGGAGTACCGAGCCGTTTACAAGCAGCAGCGCAACGAGACTCATCTTGGTCCAGTAAATGGGTGACGCGCCGAACGTCTTCACGTCCGAAAGCGCAAGCAACAGCCCGCTCGCGAAGATCACCGTCAGCCCCGCCAACACCCACGAGTGCGCGCTGCCGAGATCAACCAGCAGGCGGCTTCGATCCTCGTCGCTTCCCCGAAGCGCCTTGAACGTCGCCCGGTCCGAAGAAACGGCGAGTCCGCCGGCGAAGAGAAGTCCTCCGAGGTGAAAAAAAGTCACCGCGCTCGATACAGCTCTGGAGTCGCTGTATAGCGCCGCCCACGGCTTCGCCGCTGTTGCGACGGCCTGGAGAATGGGTGCGAGGATCATCAGTCGTGGAAGAACCACATCATCGCGGTTCCAGCGGTGGCGAGCGCCATCGACGAAATTGCAATAGTGCGGTGTTGCTTGGCGCCGGTGTCGGTCTCCTTTGCGCCGCCTCCGCTCGCTCCCGCCCAGGCGAATCCGGCGTCGGCACCGAGCAGGGCCACGGAGTGAATGAGGCGGCGGGTGCGGCCCGCGGGATCCTTACGCGATTCCCAGAGATTCCACCCGCCGGTGACGGTGTTGATCGTGAAGAGTGCGCCGAGTCCCAGCGCGATCGCCTGGTGAGAGGTCTTGAGTCCACTAGATGGGAATCCAGTCCGCTCTTCATTCAGCAGACGCTGCCCCACCACCCATTCGGCGGC
>JADGQU010000189.1 GCA_017881545.1 Gemmatimonadaceae bacterium | reverse complement strand
TGCAATCCCGGCAGCTCGATCGAGGCGCGATTCGACGCCTCACCGGTCATGTCCTCGGTTTCGCCGATCACGAGCACCACTGCCTCCGCCTCGGCTGCGGCAATTCGCGCAGCGGCGAATCCGCTGCTGTCCGCCGAGTCTACTGGCGCGCCGCGCACCTGGATGATGCGCACCGAAGGGCCGAGCGCGGTACGAATTCCTGCCAGGACACTGACTGCTTCGTCGGGCCTCCCGTCGGCTGCCCAGCCGCCGAGTGCCGCGGAAGCATTGTCCGCCAGCGGACCGATCACGGCGATGGTGCGGAGATTCTTACGGAGGGGAAGCGTCTTGTTCGCGTTCTTGAGGAGGACGATTCCTTCGCGCGCCGCGATTCGTGCCGCGGCGACGTGCTCCGGCGCGAGGGTGTAGCGACGCTCGCGCGCGACATCGTTGAAGCGGAACGGGTCGTCGAACAGGCCGAGCGCGTACTTGAGGCGCAGCACTCTTCGCACTGCGGAGTCGATGAGAGCGACCCGGACCCGCCCGTTGCGAACCGCGGCGGCCATGCTGTCGGCGTAAACGGCGTCGGACATGTCGATGTCGACTCCGGCATTGAGAGCGAGAACGCCGGCGTCGCCCTTGGTGGCGGCCACGCGGTGTGCGATTAGCTCCTCGATGCCGCCCCAGTCGCTGACGACGAGGCCCTTGAATCCCCAGCGGCCGCGCAGCACGTCGCCCAGAAGCCACTCGCTGGCGTGGGCCGGCGTTCCGCCGATGTCGTTGAAGGATGACATCACCGTCGCCGCGCCTGCTTTGACCGCGGCCTCGTAGGGCGGGAGGTAGATCTCCCACAGCGTCCGCTCGGTGAGCTCCACCGAGTTGTAGTCTCTCCCGCCCTCGGCGCCGCCGTACGCGGCGAAGTGCTTGGCGGTGGCGAACATCGCGTCGGTCGCTCCGAGGCCAACTCCATGATCGCCGCCCTGGAATCCACGGACGCGCGCCGCGGCCATGACGCTTCCGAGCCACGGATCTTCGCCGGCCCCCTCGACAATTCGCCCCCACCGCGGATCGCGTGCGATGTCCACCATCGGCGAAAACGTCCAATGAAGGCCGTGGGCAGTCGCCTCGACTGCGCTCAGTCGAGCCGACGCTTCGACGCGAGCCGAATCAAAGCTGGCGGCTTCCCCGATCGAGACGGGGTAGATCGTGCGGAATCCGTGGATCACATCGTTGGCGAAGAGGAGCGGGATCTTGAGGCGCGATTCACTGACCGCGATCCGTTGAAGCTCCCGCAGATACTCGACGCCATAGATTCCGAGGAACGATCCCACGCCGCCGGAGCGCACGAGAGCTTCTCCGCCCTGGGGAACGCGCGGGCCCGTCTGGGTTCCCTGGCCAGGCAGCTGATTGAGCTGCCCGATTTTTTCATCGAGCGTCATCAGCCGAAGGATCGAGTCGGCTACCTGTGAGGCCCGCGCCGATGTGAGTCGCGGTTCGCGAGGCGTCTGCGCGCCCACTGCCACGGGTATCAGAGCGAAAACAACGGAGATTCTTGTCGCGGTGCGTATCATCTCACGTGCTCCGGTGCGCTTTGAGGGTGGTGGCCAGCTGTCCTTGCTTCAGCCCAGGGACAATCAACCTGGGGAGAAGCACGCCGAGATAGATGAATCCCGCCGTTATCACCTCCGATGCGGTGACGTATGTCGCCACAGTTTCATCGGGCGACATGCTACGAGCCGAGGTTACAAAGCTCCGGAAGGCGACCGCGGGAGGGATACTGACAATCAGGCACCCGAACAGCAATTCCGGGCGAGTCTTATCGATCTGGGGCTGACGTCGAACCGCTGATATCCAGAGGTTGCTGGAGAGAAAGCTCAGCGGCAGTTGTAGCACCAGAATCACAAGCAGGTGCCCACGAGTACCCTGAAAGACATTCGCAACCCACGCACTCAGAGAAAGTCTCCCACTGAGTGCGCCCAGCCCTGCGATAGCCAGTACGAATGCCTCGAATAAGACGGTCGTTGCGACCGCGGCTGCCATCGCCCACAGGAGTGCCTTGACGGCAGTATGTGCGACCACTCTCCACCCCGAAGGCGCGGAGAGCGGCGTTTGCGCGAGAAGATCTGAACCCTGTTGATCGATCATTTCGATTTCCCGGAAAACTGAGTGCGGGCGCGTTGCCTATTGATCTACCGTGGAGAGAGTCGTGCCGAAGCTTCGGCCGCGCCCCACGCCGGAGTCACTCCGCCTTCAATGATGAGAAAGCTTTCGTCAGGCAATGCTTCGCGCTTGATCGTGCGCGCGATCGGTACGGGAGAGAACTCTTTTTTCGCCGCGACGAGTGCTGTGTCGCTGAGAAAGAGCGCGACTCCTTCGCTGGCGACAGGCGAGCGTGCCCAAACCTCGAGCGGCGGAGGCTTCCGTGACCCTGAGGGGCTGCCCTTCGGCGAAACCAGAAATCGCGACAAAGCCGCGACGAATGCCGCCGCTTCGTCGTGGTGTGCGAACTCCATCACGTGGAATTCTCTGGGGCGAGGGTCGGCAGGCATGGGCTCAGTTTCGCGCCCGAGTCCGTTGACCCGCCGCAGGCCTGATTCTGAGCGAGTCCATCTCAGGCAAGTATCCTCCAACATTTCGCGGGGCACAAGCTCGACCTGGCGGAATCATGACGCTGTCGCGGGCGGCTTCCAGAGCGCAGCGTCGACTATCGACCAGAGATGAATCGCCCACCCGAGCAGGAAGAACCAGAGAATGACGGCGAGGACGAACTGGATGATGGCCATTCCCAGCCGGCCCTGAACCAGCTGCCCCAGGCCCGGAACGAATAAGCTGCAAACCGCGGCGATGACGTTTCCTGTAGATCCCTGACCCGCCATTGATCGATCCTCTTCAGAGTAGCCGACTGTACCGCTATCTCCTTCCCCAACATTGAGCGAAAGGCCGAATCGCGCCAGTAGAGGCGTGAATCTGCTGCCGGCACGGTTGAGCCGCTGTAAATTCTCAATCGCCGACACTGACGGGGAAGACCGATAATGCGACTCGATGGGCAATGAACGGCTGACCGCCTTCAGTGATGGGGTGTTCGCGATCATCATCACGATCATGGTCCTGGAACTGAAGGTGCCCCACGGAACCGACCTGGCCGCGCTTTCCGGCCTCCTGCCGATATTTCTCGCCTACGTCCTCAGCTTCCTCGTCGTGGGCATCTACTGGAACAATCATCATCACATGTTCTGTCTCACCGACCGGGTTACGGGTGGGATACTCTGGGCGAATCTGCACCTGTTGTTCTGGATCTCCCTGATGCCGTTCGTGACTGCGTGGATGGGAGAAAACCATTTCGCTCCGCTTCCGACAGCGCTCTACGGCATAGTGCCGATGTTCTCAGGAGTCGCGTACTTCATACTTGAACGGACCATAATCCGAAGCCAGGGCGCGGGATCGAAGCTCAAGGCCGCGGTCGGCAGCGATGCAAAGGGGAAGATTTCAGTGCTGCTGTACGCAATCGGGATTCCGCTCGCATTCGTGCACCAGATCCTGGCCGATGCCATCTATGTCCTCGTGGCACTGATGTGGCTGATACCTGATCGGCGCATCGAGGCGCTTTTCAATGAAACCGCCGAAGATAGGGGCGCATGACTGCTGACAATACATCGGTCGCCGATTGGGATCGCGGAACGCGCGAGCTCCACGCGCGACTGTTGGAGGCGTGGGACAAACGGAACGCGCGCGACTTCGCGCTGCTGCGCGCGAACACGGGGCTCATCCCACCGGGCAAGGACGACATCGATCCCGCGCTAAACGCGGTGCAGTCGATGGTCGCGGTGCGGAAGGGAGGGGCGTGGAAAATCGCGCTGTTCCAGAACACGCCAGCCGCGTTTCACGAGCGGCCGGATGCCGTCAAGAAGCTCACCGAGGAGCTCCGCGCCAAGCTGCGCGAGAGGTCGGCTAGTAAGTAGCCGGCGTTCATTCGGCGACCACGAATTGCAAGTTGCAGGATAGCTGCCAAAACCCACGAGTCCGGTCGCCCAGATTCTGGGCCCGGTCCCGGTGACGCGCTTCATCATGGCGACCAGCGTGTAGCATTCCTTCCGGCGCGCCTCATCGGAGATCTTGTCCAGCACCGCGGTGACGCTTTGATCGTTGGGTCGTAGCTTCGGCTCTGCCATTTGGCTGTCTCACGGATGGGCGTCGACAGCAAATCTGTGGCTCGGGCAAGCTTCCCACAAACGCAAAACGGGAGCGTCTTTCGACGCTCCCGTTCTGTCCTTGAGGCCTTGCTTTACAAGCAGGTGATCACGCTGGGCGCGGTGACACCGAAATCGCACAGCTTGGCCGACTGCGAGTGGGTCGCGGTTGCGGTCCACGAAGGCGGCGGGCCGGCGACGTTGGTCGCGTTGATCGTGACGTTCTGCGACGGGCTGAAGCCCTGAAGGGGCGCTGCCGAAGTCGCAGCTCCACCGAAGTATGCACCACCGTTGTCGGCGGCGTACTGCTCTTCATAGGTCGCGAGGTTGCGAAGGTCAGATTTCATCGCGGCGACGTACGCCTTGTCCTTCGTGTTCGCGAACTTGGGGATCGCAATCGCGGCAAGAATGCCGATGATGACGACGACGATCAGAAGCTCGATCAGCGTAAAGCCCTTTTTATTGCTCGACATTGGAAAATCTCCTGAATGCATTTGGGATATCGCCGGCGACGATCATCGTGTCCAGCGGGGTGAAAACAGCGGCCCTGACAGCAGGTCTGCCCCACCTAAAGGCACAGTCCGGTCCAGCAGAGTGGGCTTCTCTAAGTCGTTGTGGTACAACTACTTAGAGGAGCAGGGCCGGCCGGCCCCGGCCCCCGGTGAGCCTCTTTTTGCGAATCCGTTGCAACTTGCATACGTCGGGGCCGACGGACAATGCGTCGGTGCCGACGGATCTTTGGTTTCCCAGGCGGACCGGCGGCGGGAAGCGGCTCGCTTACGGGGCGGCGAGGACGCCCCGTCTCTGCTCTTCGCGTCTCTGCTCTTCGCGTCTCCTTTCGACCGGCTCTGGACTATTTTCAAGATCAACGCGCGCCCCGGGAGCAAGACAGTGGACGAACAGCCAACAATCGAGTCAGTGTTTTCCCGGCGGGATTTCGTCATCCAGGCCGGTCGTGCCGGAATTGCTCTCTCCCTTTTTCCGCCCGTCGTTCGCAATCTCCTCCGGCCATCCGTGACCGACGGACCAACGCCGGAGGCACTCGGACACGGAATTCTCACATCGCCGGCGGCCATGGATCTCTATTCCGGTCTCCGCTGGCGCATGCTCGGGCCATTTCGGGGCGGACGCGTCGCGGCTGTGACGGGAGTGCCGGGCCAGCCCAATCATTTTTACTTCGGCGCGGTGAATGGCGGCGTCTGGAAAACGATCGATGGCGGAAGAGTCTGGACGCCGATTTTCGACGGACAATCGACCGCATCGATCGGCGCCATCGCCGTTGCCCCGTCGGCGCCGTACACGGTCTACGTCGGCAGCGGTGAGTCAACGCTGCGTGATTCCGTCGGCTACGGCAACGGTGTCTACAAATCGACCGATTCCGGCAAGACGT
>JADGQU010000188.1 GCA_017881545.1 Gemmatimonadaceae bacterium | reverse complement strand
CGTCGTGGCCGTGAAGCCGCGAGAACCCTTCCTGCGCTTCTTCGAGAGCGCGAACGAGCTCGCCCAACGGCGAGCCCGCAACCGCGCGGTCATGAGCGGGAGCGACGGGACTCGAACCCGCGTTAGACACCCCATCGAGATCCGTGGATGAGCCTTCGTCCGTCCGCCGTTGCGACGCCGTCGACGGTTCCGGAGCTTGCTATCCGTCGACGACGAGGCCCGTGAGTGGTCCGAGTGCGCGGCCGGAGCGACTCGATATGTTCGGTAGCCGGACGAGACGATGGGTGAGCGGGTGCCCGTCGTTTCGGCGTTGGAATTGATCTTTGCTGATTGGCGTCCAGAGGTCGTCGATTGCCTGGATCGGATCGGACGGGATTTCTTCGATCGGGAGCTCGAGGTGTTCGGCCCAGAGACGCAATCGCGTCTGGCGGGCGAGCCCGGGGTCATGGCTGACGATGTTCATTTCGGTGTCGTTGAAGAGTGAGTGCTCGTTGAGATTGGCCGAGCCGAGGGTGAGCCAGTTGTCGTCGATGATCGTGATCTTTGCGTGGATGTAGATCGGCTCGTGCAGGGTGTTTGAGCGTGCATAGAGAGTGCAGGCAAGAAGCCGGCCATCATCGGCGTCCGCTTCGATCAGGTGGCCGAGAACGCCGCGAGTGTCGTCGGAGCCGCTGTTCGGTTTCGACGGAAGCAGCAGCAAGAGCCGAAAATCGGAGCAAGGGGGGTTCGAGATCTTGTCGTAGAGCGCAGCCTCGATCTCCGGCGACCAGAGGAATTGGTTTTCGATGTAGATGAACCGTTCGGCGGCTTGGATTGCGCGAAGGTAGGACTCGAGAATGCCGAAGTCGCCCTTTGGAGTTGCGGTGTAGACATGCTCGGGCACGGTGCGCACGATCTGCACCTCGAGGTCGCCGGCGGTCGCTGAGGGGCGGACATGGGCGAGGCTTTCGCCGGTCACTTCGTGCCAGCGCATGCGGAAGTGCTCGGCAACATCGCTCACCGCGGGACCCTCGATTCGCGCGCAGGCGTCGTGCCAGCCGACGCTCGCGCGTGCATGGTGTTGGTTCGTGTCGTAGCGGTCGCCCGACTCTGAGGTGAGGTCGATCCCGCCGACGAACGCCACGCGGTCGTCGATGACGATCGTCTTTTCGTGGTGGCAGTGCAGCGGCCGTTCCTTTGCATCAAGCGCGCACTCGATCTTCGTATGCTTGATCAGCTGCTCCCGCATCTTCCGCACCATGCGTCGCGAGGGCCGGAAGAGTGGCAATGGAGCACCTGCCCAAACCAGCACGCGTACGTCGAGGCGCTCTGCCAGCTCTGCGAGGAGATTCCGCAGGACTACCGGCTCGCTGTCGCGCTCGAGCGCGAAGTCGGGGGAGAAGTTCCAACCGGTCAGATGAACGTGCGAGCGCGCCTGGCGCAGTTCCTCCGCGATCGCGGGCAGGGCTTGGGCGCCGTCGATCAGAACCTCGACTGCATTCCCGGGTCGCATTGGCGGATCACCAGCGGCCCATCCCCCGACCGGAGGCCCGAGCGCGCGCGACCAGCCGATCCTCCGCAGACGCCGCTTGTGATGGCTGCATATCTGCTGGGTGATCTGATTGCCGAACCAACACTCCAGCGTGTGGCTCAACCGCCGCAACGGTGCGCCCGGATGCACTCAGATTTTACGGTAGCGGGCGTCGCTCAGCGAGTACAGCGCGAACGCGATCAGTCCCACCGCGACGACCCCGAGAGCGAACGGGCCGTACGAGCGGTGCACGATCTTGGCCAAGGCGCCGTCGAGGCCGACCGCGGCGCGTGCGTTGTAGTCGACGGCTGCCTTGATCAGGAAGATCCCGACGAGCCCGAAGACGACCATCCGCGCAAGGTGCCCGATCAGCCCGAGCCTGCCAATCCACTCCTTCATCCGGGGCCCCATTTCCTCGACTTTCGAGTCTTCGAAAAACTTCTTTGTGATACCCCGGTAGCCCTGGTAGAGAGCGACTCCGATCATCACGCCTCCAGCGATGCCGACGATCCAGACGCCCGCAGGCCAGCCGAAGACTCCCGCCGTGGTTTTCTTGGTGTTGCCGGCCCCTCCGCCGCCGCTCCCCAGCAGGATTTCGATCGCGAGGACGCAGAGTGTTCCGTAGGCAATCCCGCTCGCAAGTCCCGCGATGCGGTCGAAGGCCGTGTCTGAGCCTTCGCGTCCGTGCCCGATTCCGGCGCGGACCAGCCGCCAGAGGGAGTAGCCGCCGAGGCCGATCGCGACGAGCGTGAGCAGGAGCTTGCCGAACGGTTGCTGCGCAACCGTGTGCAGTGCTCCCTGCTGGTTCGTCAGCTTGCCTCCGTGCCCTACGGCGAGCTTGAAGGCGAGGATCCCGATGATTCCGTAGATGAGCGCACGGGCGACGAAACCAGCGCGTGAAAGCCATTCGAATGCGTGGGACTGGACGAAGCTGTCGCCAGCGGCTCCTGCGGAGCCCATAGCTCGTCGTGTTGACCGTGAAGTGTGCATGGATGTGGTTCCTCTCCGAAAGAACTCTCCTGGAAACTCCGCGGCGAAGGCTTACGAATCGCTGCCGGGGACGCAGACGGTGATCGCGCCGGCCTCGACCTTGACCTTGAATGTCTTCACCTTTGTTCGATCCCCTCCGTCGAGCTCGTACAGGACCTTCCGATTCAGCTTGACCTTCACCGAGCTGGCCTTCGTCGTCTGCGCGAACGGAGACTTGCTCGCCGTCCCGACGGCCGTGCGGGCGATCATGCGGCCCCATTCGAAGAGCCCTTCGGCTGTCACGACACCCAGTTCGAGCTTCCCATCGTCGGGACTCGCATCTTCGAACGCCTCGACCCCGCCGAAGAGCTTGCCCACGTTGCCGAGCAGGATGCAGCTCGCCTTGCCCTTGTACCAGCCGACGCCGTCCACCTTGATCTCGGCGCGAAAGGGCTTCGAACGCAGGTTCTCCGATCCCGTCCACACATAGGCGACGCGACCGAACCGCTCCTTGAGACCGCCGTCGCCTGCATCACGAATCATCGCGGCGTCGAAGCCGGCGCCGGCCATTACCGCGAATCGCTCACCGTTGAAGCGGCCGACGTCGATGCTGCGACGCTCGCCGCGAAGTCCGACCGCGACGGCTTGTTCGATGTTCACGGGAATTCCCAGGTTGGTGGCGAACAGGTTCGCCGTGCCCGCCGGAATAATCGCAAGGCTCACGCTCGAGCCGGCGAGCACATCGACACACCGCTGAACCATTCCGTCCCCACCCCAGGCGAAGACGAGCTCCACGCCTTCATCCACCGCCCGTCGAACCTGAGCCGACGCCTTTCTACTCTTTGGCACCTCGCACCAGAGCGGCTCGTCGATTCCCTCGGCTGCTAGGACGCGACGAAGCTCGGGCAGCCCTCCCCCGAGCGTCTTGCCGGAATGCGCAACGACTGCGACCTTCACCCTCGGCCTTTCGACGCTCGCCCGTGCATCGTTTCACGACTCGTCGCGGCGCCGGCCGTCCGGCACGCGAATACGAGGACGATCACTGCGGCGATGCCCACGACAACGCCTCCGGCGACGTCCAGCGGGTGGTGCATTCCGCGATACATGCGCGCCGTGGCAACGAACGTCGCCATTGCCAAGGCGAACGTCCAGGCGGACGCCTGAAAAATGCGGTTCGTGAACCTGGATGTGAGTAGAAGCACGATGCCGCCGTAGACCGCGATCGCTGCCGCTGTGTGACCGGACGGGTAGCTGGCGTTCACCGGCAGGTTCTCTAACCGAACGACGCGCGGCCGATGCGAGTGGACGACAAGTGTGGTGGCGCGGTATGTCCCCGACTCGACGGCGAGCGCAAATACGGCGAACGCCGCGATTCGCCATTTCCGCAGGGCGGAACAAACGAGCGCGATCGATCCCACGATGATCGGCAGCACCACCCCACCGGCGACGATCGAGCCGATCAACGAGGCCTCCGTCCGGGACGACGTACGGTGCGCGGCTAACCACACGTTGAAGTGCTCGTCAGCCGCACCAATGCCCCAGGCATGCTCGAGCACCCGGGTGACGAGAAACCCCAAGCCGATCGAAACCACTGCGATAGCCGCCAGACCGCCGAGCATCACGAGTGCGAACACGATTGCCGGGTGAAGGCGTCCAAACCGGTCAGCCAACCGTTCTGCCGGCCCCCCTTTACGCGCACGAAGGACGGGTACGGCCCACCGGTCCTCCGACCGCTCGCTGCGACCCACGGATGTCGAAGGGGCCGATGCTGCCCGATGCGTTTTCACTGTGACCATGAGGGAATATGCCCGCTCCTGGAGTCATAAACCGTCTCCCGTTCGGCAAACGTCGCGGATTCGCTAAGCGGCGGAAGTTGATAGAGGCACAAACGACCTGATGCCGTTACTCCTCCTTCTCGCACTCGCCCTGACAGTTGGCCTCACAGCCGGGCTCACCACCTGGCGCTACCCGCGGATCGCGAAGACGGCCGCTGCTCCGGCAAGCGATAGCGCCCGCAAGGTCGGCGAGGCAGTGGGGAGACATCGAAGTCTGCGTGCCGTCATGCACGTGCGGCTCGATCCGGCGGTCGCGACGGGTCTTGCGCTGACAATCGCGCTGGTCTTCGCGATCGGTGGAGGATTGCTGTTCGGAGTGCTCGCGTACTTGGTGCGCGCAAACTCGCATTTGATCGGGATCGACAACAACGTTGCGAAATGGGGAAACCGTCACGCATCGGCGATGTCGATGCACGTCCTCAACGGTGTTACGCAGCTCGGAGGCATCTACGCGATCATCGTGCTTTGTGTTGTCCTCGCCGTCGCGGAGACGATCCGTGAACGGAGCGTCTGGGTTGCGCCGTTCATCGTCGCCGTCATGGGCGGTGAGGAGATTCTGACCGCGACGGTCAAGCACCTTGCCGATCGTCTGCGTCCCACCTTCAATCCTGCCGCGGCGACGCTCGGGCCGTCGTTTCCCAGCGGCCACTCGGCAACAGCCGCCGCCTTCTATGCCACTGCGGCGCTGCTACTCGGTCGGTGGCGCGGTCGTCCGACGAGAGCGGTGCTCACGGGTCTCGCGGCGGGAATCGCCGTCGCGGTCGCCGCGAGCCGCGTGCTGCTGGACGTGCACTGGCTGACGGACGTGATAGCCGGTCTCGCGCTCGGCTGGGCCTGGTTCGCAGTGTGCGCAATTGCCTTCGGCGGGCGGATCCTCCGCTTCGGCGCCGCTGCCGAGACAGCCGCCCGAGTCGCGGACGAGACGGAGGCCGCCGAGGCCGGCTCAGACAGCGCAGAGCGGAGACCCGCGGTCTCCGCGGCCGGCCGGAGCGTCGACGGCCGCGAGATTTGATTTTGCGTAGCATCGCGCCGGGGCCACCTGCGGCATGCTCGAGCGCGAGCTGAAGCTCGACGCCGAGCCCGGATTCGTGTTCCCCGATCTGCCGGGCGAGGCGCGCCCGGAGCGGACGTTCGAGGCTCTCTACTTCGACACAACCGATGCGCGGCTTCGCGTCCGCTACTTCAAGACGGCCGAACGGCTCAACCGCCAGCGCAAAACCAGGCGGGGTGTCAATAGCGGGAGCGACGGGACTCGAACCCGCGACCTCCGGCGTGACA
>JADGQU010000187.1 GCA_017881545.1 Gemmatimonadaceae bacterium | reverse complement strand
TTTCGCTCTTGAATACTTCTCGGTTGATCTGGACGTACTCCTTGAGGTTCGCGGGCACGTCTTCTTCCGGAAAGATCGCGGTCACCGGGCACTCGGGCTCGCATGCACCGCAATCAATGCACTCGTCAGGATGGATGTAGAGCTGATCGGGTCCTTCATAGATGCAGTCGACCGGGCATACATCGACGCAGGCGCGGTCTTTGGTGTTCTTACAGGCTTCAGTGATTATGTAGGGCATTCGGTCCCCAGTAGGGCCGCGGCGACGCCAGCGTGGTAAGCGGCGCCGAAGATGATTCCTTGCCGAAAAATAGACCTACCCGATTGAATAGCAACCGCACGTCTCACCACTTGACGGTCCCCAGAAGGGCGCCGAGCAGAAAGATGACGAGAATCACGAGAAAGACCGTCGCGATCCGCCGCCGCGTCCGCCGCACCGCCACCCAGACTTCTTCATCGAGATAGTAGGTTCCGGGCGCCGCCTCGCGAATGACGGCGCGTTCGCGCAGCCGCTTGAGCCCAAGCGATTGCCCGAGACCGATCGCCGTGTACGACTGCGCCGTCTCGCGCGAAGTGGCGCCGGCCGCGCGGAAATCGTCCACGACCTCCCGCTCCCGTCTTCTCATTATCGCGGCGACCGCGGCTGCGCCCATGTCAGCTCCGTTGATGATTCACTGCCAAACTACCGACGCCACGGCGGAATGTCGCCCCGTTTCTTGTCCAGATCGGGATTCTCACGAAAGAGCGTAGCCGTGCGGCCGATCACCTGCACTACTTCCGAGTTGGTCGCAGTCGCCAGCGAACCCGCGAAATCTTTCGGCTTCACGTCGTCCTTGTTCCCGAGCTTCACCTTCACCAGCTCACGCGTGCGCAAGGCGTCGTCGAGCGCCCCGACTAGCGATGGCGTAAGCCCATGCTGCCCGACGTGCACCGTCGGATTGAGATGATGTGCCTCGGAACGAAGTTCTGCGCGCTCTTTGCCTGTCAATTCCTCATCCTGCCTTGCTTGGTCATGAATAGGCGCACGTCGATCGGGGTGCCGTTCCAGTAGTTGGCGTCGCTCCGCATCACCTGAAAATGCAAGTGCGGCGTGTTGGCCGGTGCGTTGCCCGTCGTGCCGACGAAGGCGATCACGTCGCCCTCCTCCACCTGAAGTCCCTCCTTCACGTTCGGCGCGTAGCCAGTGAGGTGCGCATAGTACTCTACGTAGCGTCCGCTCGCGTCCGCGACGTAAATCGTGATTCCGCCCGCGCCACCATTTGCCAGCTTGATGATGCGGCCCGGCGCGGCGGCGAGCACGGGGGTTCCGCGCATCGCCAGAATGTCGGTGGCCATATGGATGCGGCCGCCGGAACGCGCCTCGTGGTAGGTGTCGGTAAGCGACGAAGGCGAGACGCCCTCGACCGGCACCATCAGCGGATGCGCCCTAAAATACGCCGAGTCCGACGCGAGCATCGGGCGCAGGTCGGGCCTGACATCTCCATCCGGCCTCGTCACCACGACCGGCGGCATGCGTGTCGTCGTCGCTTCATTCGGAGCGCGGAGCTTAACGCAGCCCGCGGCAATGACGACCGCGCACAGCAGCTCAGCTCGCAGCAACACCGGCTGGTTGCTGGTTCTCGAGCGCCTTCCCATCGCCGCTGCCAATCGCGCCGGCTCGCCCTTCCCGCTCCTCGAGCTCGCGCGCCAGCTGCGCGATTCCTTCCTCGATCGTTCTCGAGTGATGCATGGAACAGAACTTCGGCCCGCACATCCCGCAGAACTCGGCGCTCTTGAAGTACTCGGCCGGCAGAGTCTCGTCGTGGTATTCCTGCGCGCGCTCCGGGTCCAGACTCAAGCGGAACTGCTCCTTCCAGTCGAAAGCGTAGCGCGCGCGTGATAGCGCATCGTCGCGATCGCGCGAACCCTTTCTGCCGCGCGCAACGTCGGCGGAATGCGCGGCGATCTTATACGCAATAACTCCTTGCCTCACATCTTCCGCGTTGGGAAGGCCGAGGTGCTCCTTGGGCGTGACGTAGCAGAGCATGTCGGATCCAAACCAGCCGATCATCGCCGCGCCGATAGCGCTCGAGATGTGGTCATAGCCGGGCGAGATGTCGGTAACGAGCGGGCCGAGCGTGTAGAACGGTGCCTCGCTACAGACCTCCTTCATGCGGCGGACGTTCATCTCGATCTGATCCATCGGAATGTGCCCGGGACCTTCCACCATCACCTGCACATCGCGCTTCCACGCGCGCCGGGTGAGCTCGCCGAGCGTGTCGAGCTCCGCGAACTGCGCGCGGTCGCTGGCGTCGGCGATGCATCCCGGCCGCAAGCTGTCGCCGAGCGAGACGGTCACGTCGTACTGTCGCAGGATGTCGAGCACATCGTCGAATCTCTCGTAGAGCGGATTCTGCTTGCGGTGCGCCATCATCCACACCGCGTGGAGAGATCCCCCGCGGCTCACGATGCCGGTGATGCGGCCGTGCACGAGCGGGAGATGCTCGATCAGGATTCCGGCGTGGAGCGTCATGTAGTCGACGCCCTGCTTCGCCTGGTGCTCGATCATGTCGAGCAGGTCGTTGGCGGTAAGCTCCTCGAGCTGCTTGTCCCACTTGCCGTCGGGGCCGCCCTGCACCGCCTGGTATATCGGGACCGTTCCGATCGGAACGGGCGACGCGGCGATGATCGCGCGGCGGATTCCATCGATGTTGCCGCCGGTGGAAAGATCCATGACCGTGTCGGCGCCATACTTGACCGCGATCTGGAGCTTCTCGATCTCGCCATTCACATCGGACGAAACCTGAGAGTTGCCAATGTTGGCGTTGATCTTCACCCGCGCGACCTTGCCGATCGCCATGGGTTCCAGCGCGCCCGCGAGGTGGTGTACGTTGGCGGGGATGATGAGCCGGCCGATGGCGATCTCGTCACGCACCAATTCCGGTGCAAGCTCCTCACGCTCGGCCACGAAGCGCATCGCGCCGGTGATATCCCCGCGACGCGCGTAGCGCATCTGTGTGTGTGCTTCCATCGTTGGACTCCCTACGCCGGTACTAACCGGATCAGGTTCTGAGGGACTTTCTCAGCCACGCGTCGCTACCAGACCTGGCAGCAGGACCCTACGCGGCACCCCTGTCTATATCCAATATATATCGGCGATAGCCGTCGCGACCGCACACCTTGCTTTTGCAGCCTTCCGCACGCCGACGCTTGGCCGCTACGTTTTCCCGAATGAAGCGAGACCAAGTCAACCCCGTTGTCCACGTCGAGTACCCCGACTGGGTTAACTCTGTCGTCGATTGGGATGATGCCTATCCTACCGATGAGGAACGGATGCGGCTCGCGATCGCCGTTGCGCGCACGAACGTCGAGAGAGCAACAGGAGGTCCGTTCGGCGCGGCGATCTTCGAATCTTCCTCGGGCCGGCTCGTAGCTGTGGGAATGAACAGCGTCGTCCGCCTGCACAATTGCACGCTCCACGGAGAGATGATGGCCTTCATGATGGCCCAGGCCCGGGTCGGCTCCTTCACGCTGAGTGCTCCAAACTTGCCTGCCCACGAGCTGTTCACATCGTGCGAGCCGTGCGCCATGTGCCTCGGCGCCACGCTCTGGAGCGGAGTGCAGCGTCTGGTTTACGGAGCGACGCGCGAGGACGCTTCGCAACTCGACTTCGACGAGGGGCCTGTCTTCCCGGAATCGTACCGCTACCTGGAGGAACGACGGATCCGGATCGTGCGCAACGTGCTGCGAGATGAGGCGCGTGCGGTGCTCCAGATGTACCGCGCCAAGGGCGGGACGATCTACAACGGATGACCACACGCCCTGAAGGCAAGACCACAGCCCCGCAACGGATGAATACAAGTCTCGACCAGTCTGCGCTCGCCGAGGCATCAGCGGCGCTCCGGGAGGCGAATCTGACATTCGCGAAAGCGCACCCGGGTGAGAGTCCCGGACGCCAACCGGTACATACCGTGTACGGCGGTGCGCAGCTCTTCAAGTCTGACTCGGTTCCCAAGCTCGGCGCCATCGCTCTCCGCGCGATGGATCTATACGCATCGAAACCAGCGGTGCTAGGCGGCGCCCTTGGCATATCGCGCCATGACGCGCTCAAGACGATAGAAGGCGTCAGCTCCCGCGATAGGTCGAGTACCCAAACGGGCTGAGCAACAGTGGAACATGATAGTGCTCAGCACTCCCGCTGATTCGGAAGGCGATTATGATCTCGGGGAAAAATGTCTCACGCCCGGCTTTCGAGAAGTACTCGGCAACGTAGAACGTCAACCGGTAGCTCCCTTCGCCCAGAGGTACATCCTTCTTCTGGAGCTCATGCACCCGTCCGTCCGCGTCGGTCGTTCCCGATCCTGCAAGGTCGTCCGCGCACTCGAGCGTGACTCGAATCCCCTGTGCCGGCCGGCCAAGTGCCGTATCCAACACGTGCGTGCTGAGCGTGCTCACACTACCTCCCCTTGTCTAGCAGTTTGTCGAGTCTCAACCGCGTGATCTTCCGTTGCTCCTCCGCCGCGGCGCGCAGCTCGACATCCGGATCATTCTGCAGCCGCTCGCGGGCAAGCGCGAGCATCTCCTCAGCACTCTTACCGGTGGCGAATACTATATAGGTGTAGCCGAAGCGCTGCTCATACTCCAGGTTCGCCGCTGCGAGATTCGCTCGTACATCGTCACGCGCCTGATCAACTCCTGACTGTTCACCCGCCGCCCACGCGCTTCCACGTTCGCTCAGCGGAACTACAGTCTTCCGCTCGCCGATCCGCGGGTGATGCGAGAATGCTTCCCGCCAATCGCTCGGGGTCAGTACTCGCCAGATCCTGTCCGCGGTCAAGAGAACGACTGCGCGCGATCTGAATGGCCTTCGCGCCAACATCCCCGACACCCATTTGGATGCGCCGCAGCAGTCGGAGAGCAGTTTGCTCGCCGCGGCCTCCGGCATCGTGTCCAGCTCGGCGACGGTTAGCTCCACGCTCGCTTCAACCGGCAACGCGGCCGAACAACCGCAGCCGCGCGACTCCGCCGTCGGGGTAAATGTTCAGCCGCACATGCGTCGCCGCTTTGGGTGACAGCTTGTCCCAGCGATGCTGGTGGTGCGCTTCAAGCGAAGATTCCGGCACCAACGATTTCCATCGCGCCGTGCGCGCATTAAACGACGCGCCGGCGTCAGTGTACTCCAGCATGCATTTGCCCGGAGCGTTGCCCTTGAAGTGATCGGTGTCGAGCTCGACGCGCTCGATCACTCCACGCCGCGCGAGACGAACGATCGCCCAATCGTGTCCGGGGCCTCGCCGGCGCTTCGTCTCCCAGCCATCTCCCATGTGCGTCGAACGGCCGGGCAGAATGAGATTCTGCCGATTACCGTAATGCATGTCGCTGCACGAGACGACGAAGCCGCCGTTCCGGAGAGCTGCGAGATCCACTTCGCGCCCCGGCTTGAACACACTCTCTTCCGGCACGACTTCTCCGTGTACGCGAAGACGCGCGACGCCGCCGTCAGGAAAAATGTTGAGCCGTAAGTGCGTGACACGCCCGTTCTTTGATTTGATCGCGAATGCGTTGGCGCGGTCTCCCTTCCATAAAGACTTCTTCAAGAGCGGCTGCCACCGGATGTCGTCGCT
>JADGQU010000186.1 GCA_017881545.1 Gemmatimonadaceae bacterium | reverse complement strand
TCGCATTAGGGAAAACTTTTCGATTCGCTTCATCGGCGGGCGTTCACCCCTCTGAGCCGACATCCCCGCGCTTTTTTCAGCTGCCAACACAGTTCTCGCCGAGTGGCAGCCAGTTACAGAAGGCCGAACAATAGCGCAAACTTTTCTGGACTAATTACCTCGGGCCTCGCTGCCGCATCGATTCCGGCTCGTTCGAGCAGATCAGATGCTCGTTCAGGTGACAATCCCCGCGCAGTCCGCAGCACGCGCTGCATCTGCTTCCTTCTCAGCCCGAATGCGGCTTGAACAAAGGCGCGAAACGCCGGTAAAGATTCGACGACGACCAGCGGCCGAGCTCGCGGCGTAATTCTTACCACCGCCGATTCGACCTTGGGGGGAGGGCGAAACGCACCCGCCGGCACGGTTAACACCTGCTCCACGTTCGCGACGGCGGCGACATTGACCGACAGCGCTCCGTAACTCTCCGTGTCCTCGCGCGCCGCCATCCTTTCGGCCACCTCGAGCTGGACGAGAAACACCGAGCGCCTGGGAATCGGCGGCTCCAGCGCCCTGAACACGATCGGCGTCGTGATGTTGTAAGGGACGTTCCCGATGAGGAGGAAATCTTCTCCTGCTGTGCTGAGATCGGCCTCGAGGAAATCTGCTTCCACGATCCCCACATTCGACCGGCCGCTGTATCTCTCGCGTAGCGCCTTCGCCAGCGCGCGATCGATCTCTACAGCTATCAGTCTGCCGCTTCGCTCGGCGAGTATGTCGGTGAGTGATCCGCGGCCGGGCCCGATCTCAACGACGGTATCGGCAGACGTGGGTGCGAGAGCATCCACGATCGACGCAAGGATCTTCTCGTCAGAAAGAAAGTGCTGCCCGAATTTCTTGAGCGCGGGAGGATGTCGGCCACGCCCGCCGGCCCCACGCGGCACGCTCAGCTCCTGACTACTACGAGCGTCAGATCGTCTCGCAGTGGCACCGCGCGGGTGTGGACCTCGATCATCTTGAAGACCCTATCCACGATGACCTTCGTGTCGTTGTCGCGGTTCTCCTTTATGAGCTCGATAACGCGCTCCTCGCCGAGTCGCTCGTCGCGCGAGTTGCGGGCATCGCTGACGCCGTCCGTAAAGAGAACGAGCAGGTCCTTCTGGGCCACCCAGCTCAGCGAAGCTGTGCTCGGAACCTCGTCGAGCATGCCGAGCGGAGGATTCACGGCCGACAAGCGAGTGGACGTTCCCTCCTCGCTGATGACGAACGCGTGCGGATGACCCGTGTTGGCGTAAATGAGGCTTCCCTTCTCCGGATCGACGACGCCGTAGAACATCGAGATGAACATCTCCGTGGTCTCGAGCTCTTCACGCAAGGAGCGAAGGAGCGCGCCAAGCATCTCACCAGGGTTGATGAAGTTCTGCGCGTGGATGGCCGAGGCGCTCATGGAGAGCGCCATGATCAGGGCGGCGCGATACCCATGGCCCGACACGTCGCCGATCATCACACCGGTCGTCTTGTCGCGGAGCTTGAACAGCTGATAGAAGTCGCCGCCCACGCTCTCGGCGGGCACGACGCGGGCAGTCACCTGCGCTTCGGGCAAGACGCCATCGGTAGAGGGGAGGAGCTTCATCTGGAGGTCGTGCGCCAGACTCATCTCCTGTAGCAGCCGCTGACGGTCGAGAGACGCGCTGACCAACCGCGCGTTCTGAATCGCCGTTCCGATCTGGGTGGCGATTGCGGTCACGAGTTTCTGGTCGCCGGCGGTGAAGGGTTGGCGCGAGCGGCGGTCGGCCAGATTCACGACACCGAGGGGCTGTCCACCGCTCGGTGTGGTCCACATGATCGGCACCGACAGCATCTCACCGCGGCCGTAAGGCGACTCGCTTCCGAACGTGACGCCCTTCCCGACGACGATGAGCGGGTGCTGCGTGCGGAACACGCGCGCCGAGACACTCACGGGGTCGTCAGCGCTGATGGGCGGAATCTGGTCCTTGGGAACTCCGAGCGCCGCGACAGCCTGGAGGGTGTTCGTTCGCGCGTCGTGGACGAGAATCGACGCGACGCGCGCGCCGACCGTCTCCGAGATCTCGGTCAGAATCGTGGCGGCCGCGTCCTCGAGAGTGACGGTGCGGCCAAGAATCTCGCCGATGGTGTAGAGGAGATTGATTTCCTCGTAGCGTTCGGCGAGCTCCGTCGCGGCGTGCTCGACTTCCAGCGCCGCCTGCGTGAACTGCGTCACGACCGGCATCAGCAGCTTGATGTGTCGATCTTCGGGCGAGAACGATGGATCGCACGGCCCGACCGTCAGCCAGATTTTCTTTACTGATGGAACGCGGGTGATGATCTGCGTGCCGAAATTCGTCGGGACGGATTGACCAGGCTCGTCCGGCAGCACATCCGGCATCTGAACCTTGGGGCTGGAGCGGGCGATGACGGTCGGGCTCGATCTTCCGTCGCCGGTGCCCCAAACGGCGGCCTCACAGTGCGTCCCTTCGCGAAACGCAATGAGGACGGCCTCGAGCTCTTTCACTCCCGGTGCAACGTCAGCCGGACGACGTTGCCGTTATCCCGGAAGCTCTCGACGCGGTCCATCAGCTGCCGCATCAAAAACAGTCCGCGGCCTTCCTCTTTGGTAAGGTTTTCCTCGGTGGTGCAGTCGCGGATGCACTCGTCGACGTCGAATCCCGGACCTTCGTCGACGACTTCGAAGACGAGATCGGTGTCGCTGATGATCGCTCTGATCCGAACCTGCTTGCCACCGGTAGCTTCATTCCCGCGCAGGATCGCGTTCGAGAGCGCTTCCGAGAGCGCTACGGGAATGTTGAGGGAGCATTTAGCGGCCGAAATCTTGAGCTCGCGGCATCGCTGCCTCGCGAGCTCCACCACGCCTTCTATGTATTCGACATCGCTCGGTATCCGTAGGTCGAAGGCGACGCGGGATTCCCCCATCAAAAGCTCTCTAGCGCGCGCTCCCGGGTGTCGGAGATCTGGAACAGGGTGTCGAGCTTCGTGAGCTCGAAGAGCGTCTGGAGGTCATCATTGAGATTCGCCAGTCGCAGCTCGCCTCCCTGCTCCCGAATTTTCTTCGACAACGACACGAGCACGCCAAGACCGGAGCTATCGATGTAGCCGGTCTGGCTGAAGTCGATCAGAAATTTCTTTTCACCCTTCTCGAGCTCGTCGAGGACCTTCTGCTTCAGCTCCTGACGATTGCCCACGATAAGCTGACCTTCGACATCCACCACGACGACCTCTCCCTGTTTCTTGATCGAGAAACTCATTCAGTTGATCTCCAGTGTGGTTCTGCCTCTCAATGCGCGCGGTGCCCGGCGCGCCCGGCCGATTGCAGTGCTGCAATTGCGGCCACGTTAATAATGTCCTCCCGGTCGGCCCCGCGCGAGAGATCGGAGACAGGGCGGGCGAAGCCCTGAAGAATCGGCCCCACTGCCTGCGCGCCACCCACTCGCTGCACCAACTTGTAAGCGATGTTTGCCGCGTCCAGCGACGGAAACACCAGCACGTTGGCTCTTCCGGCTACCGGACTCGATGGTGATTTCCGGGCGGCGACCTGGGGAGCCAGCGCGGCATCACCTTGCAATTCTCCGTCCACCGCGAGATCGGGCTCGCGGCCCCTGATAATGCGGAGAGCATCGCGCATGAGATCGACGCTCGGCCCCTTGCCGCTGCCCAGCGTGCTGAAGGAAAGGAGAGCAACGAGCGGCTCGTCGCCGACGATGAGCCGCCGGTCCTTGGCCGCGGCGATCGCGATGTCGGCGAGGTCCTCGGCCGTCGGGTACGGGATCACCGCGCAGTCGGTGAACGTCAGCACTTCGTTGACGGCTGCGCCGGGGGGAGAAACCATATAGAAGGAGCTCGAAACCATGCGCACGTTGGGAGCCACACCGATGTTGTGAAGCGCGCTGCGCAGGACATCGCTGGTCGTGTACACCGCGCCCGCGACGCACGCGTCCACGTCACCCGCGGCGACCAGCCGATGCGCGAATTCGAGCGCCGTGCCGTTCTCGGCCTGAATCGACTGGAGGCCAGCTCGTGCGACAGCCTCAGCCTGCGGCGGGCCGTCGACGACCATGAGTGGAGTGGCAATTCCGGCTTTGGCGATCTCGATCGCGGCGGACAGGATTCGCTCGTCGCCGGTTTCCGGGAACGCTATCCGCCGCTTGAGAGCGGTCGCGCGCTGGCGGATTCGCTCAATGAACGTCAACACCGGTCAGTCTTTGGTGCGGATCGGCCCGTTCTTGAACTTCTTCGCGAGCGCCTTGGCGATGGCGGGATGCACCAGGCCGTCGAGATTCCCGCCGTGCTGCGCGACCTCGCGCACGACGCTCGAGCTGATGTAGGTCGTCTCGACCGACGGAACCATGAACACCGTCTCGAAGTCCTCCGACATGTGGCGATTCATGAGCGCCATCTGGAACTCGTATTCGAAGTCACTGACGGCACGAAGTCCGCGGATGTTGAACTTGGCGTTCAACTTCTTCGCGAAATTGACGAGGAGGCCTTCGAACTGCGTCACTTCCACGCGTTTGTTGTCGGCGGTGGCGGCACGTATGAGCTTGACTCGCTCTTCGACTGAAAAGAGGGCTCGCTTCGACGAATTCACGGCGACGGCAACGACGAGGCGGTCGACGAACTCGCAGCTTCTCGTGATGAGGTCTTCGTGGCCCCGCGTGATGGGGTCGAAGCTTCCAGCATAGATCGCCGTCGTTACCACGTCATTCCTCGCTCCGGTAGAAGGTGATTGCCGTCGAGCCATATTTGCGGGTGTCTCCCCCCTCGGGCATCGCGTCCTTCGCCGCGTGCTCGATGCTCAGCACTCTGCTGAAAGGCGATTTCATCCAGCGCTCCGCCAGCCGGGCTGCATCGCCGCTCGCATAAGGTGGATCGGCGAAGGCCACATCGTAAGCCGCCTCTCCAAGCGCGTCAGCGAACGCGAGCGCCGGCTTTCGATGGGCGATTGCGAGGGAACCCGCGCCGAGGGCCTCGATGTTCTCCTGTAGCGCGCGAAAACTTTTCGGGTCCTTTTCCACGAAGTCGGCGGCGACCGCTCCGCGGGAGAGCGCTTCGAGTCCGAGCGCGCCCGAGCCGGCGTAGAGGTCGAGCACTCGCGCGTGAGGCAGGTCCAGCTGGAGGATGCTCATCCATGCTTCTCGCACACTGTCGAGTGTCGGTCTCAGATCGGAGCCGGGGGGCGCGCTGATCTTCCTTCCTCGCCAGCGGCCCGCGACTATGCGCACTGCAAACTGCGGGAAGGGGGAAGGGGGAAGCGGGACGCGCGATCCGAGGTCACGTTTCGCTTGCTCTGATATCGGCAATCCTTGCCTGGAGGTAGCTCTCCCCGCGGTAGTCGTCTCGCTCCAGTCTGAACGCGACGTCGACTTTCGTTCCCGGCTGGAATTCCGTCACCCGACTTGCGAGACCCCAGCCAATGGCATCGAGCGACCCCGTTCCGGTGTCGAGCACCAGCTTGAGCCCGTCCTTGCCGACGACGCGCGGCGGTTTCGCGATCAGGACATTGCGCGCCAGAAGCACTGGCGTCGGATTTCCGATTCCGAACGGCTCGAAGTGGCGGAAGAGTGATTCGAGCCGGCCATCCATCCCGTCG
>JADGQU010000185.1 GCA_017881545.1 Gemmatimonadaceae bacterium | reverse complement strand
GCCGAGGGCGACGCGGCTCATCACCGGAGATTGTCGGCGGGGGTTCAAACCGCGCTGGAAGGGCTGATCGAAGGGTCTCGCGCCGACGAGAGTCGAGTCAACATGGTCGCCCTCCGGCCCGAGATTGAGCGCGCATTGCTGCTTTCAGACTCTGTCGAGTCATTGCTTCGGCTCAATCGTCGTGATGCCGCTATCGCCCTTGTCAGCGGGCCGTTCGACGATTTCATCGACGGAACGGTCCTTCCCGGGCTCGACGGTCTGGCGCGGCAGCAAATTGCCGCCGTCAACGGCGGCCTCGAAGCAATCAGGTCGCGCGCCATGATGGTCAATATCTGGCTCGTGATTATCACCCTGGCTGTGCTCCCGTTCTTTATCGGGGGGCCGATAATGCTCTCGCGTTTTCTCATTCGTCCGGTCGTATTTCTGACTCGTGTCGCGCGCGAAATCGGATCGGGCAATTTCGAAACGAAGGTTCGTCGCGTAGGCGCTGGTGAGATCGGCGAGCTGCAGGCGAGCTTCGTCGACATGAGTGCGAAACTCCAACGCCTCCGCGCGGAACAGGCGGCGACCGAGCACGCCCGTCGCGAGGCTGCCGAGGCGCGGCTGGGCCGCGATGCGGCGGAGGCCGCGAGTCAGGCAAAGAGCGAATTCCTCGCAAACATGAGCCACGAGATTCGCACTCCGATGAACGGCATCGTCGGCATGACCGAGCTCGTCCTCGGGACCGATCTGACGGCTGAACAGCGCGAGCACCTGGAGACGGTCCAATCGTCAGCCGATGCGCTGCTCGGCATCATCAACGACATCCTCGACTTCTCGAAAATAGAAGCGCGCAAACTCACCATCGATGTGATCGATTTCGATTTGCGCTACGCCATCTCAGATACCCTGCGCACGCTTGCTCCGCGCGCTCATGCCAAAGGGCTGGAGCTGGCCTGTCAGATAGCACCGGACGTTCCCCAGGCCCTCGCTGGCGATCCATCGCGGCTCCGTCAGATCCTGATCAACCTCATCGGCAACGCGGTGAAATTCACCGAGACGGGAGAAGTGGTAGTACGCGTCGACTGCGAACGAATCGAAGGCGAGCGGGTGTCGGTCGTCATCACCGTCAGCGATACAGGCATCGGCATACCGAGCGAGAAGCACGCGACGATCTTCGAGCCCTTCACCCAGGCGGACGCATCGACCACCCGTCGATTTGGAGGAACTGGCCTCGGGCTCACGATCTCCGCGCGTCTTGTCGAGCTGATGCACGGAACGATTCGGATGGAGAGCGAGCCCGGACAAGGAACCAGGGTCTATGTCACGCTGCCATTCGAGATCCGACCCGCACTCGTCGTTTCGGAGCCACAAGGCAAACTGGCAGATCTCCAGGGCCTGGAGGTTCTGGTGGTGGACGACAACGCCACGAACCGGCGCATCCTGGAGGAGATTTTCACCACCTGGGGAATGCGACCGACGTTGGTCGATGGAGGCTTTGCCGCGATCGCCGCGCTCGACCGCGCACTCGCCGCCGGCAAACCGTTTCCACTTGCGATCATAGACTTTCAGATGCCGGACCTGGACGGATTCGGGTTGGCGGGACGCATCAAGGCACGGCCGGAGCTTGGCACCACGATGATCATGATGCTCTCATCCGTCGGGCACGCCGGCGACGCCGCTCGCTGCCGAGAGCTCGGGGTCGCAGCCTATCTCACCAAGCCTGTCCGTCAGTCGATTTTGCTGGAAGCGATGCTATCGGTGCTCGCGGTCAACGGTCGCCCGCTCGATAAAACGGTGCTCGTGACGCGGCATACGATCAACGAAGCGCATCGATCGCTGCGCATCCTCGTTGCCGAAGACAATGCCGTGAACCGCAAACTGGCAGTGGCGCTCCTCGCCAAGCGCGGTCACACCGTAGTCACCGTCGTCAACGGACGCGAAGCTGTCGCCGCGGTCGCGGAAGGTGGGTTCGACGTCGTCTTGATGGACGTCCAGATGCCGGAGATGGACGGCCTGGACGCGACGATCGCCATTCGAAAGGCCGAAAAAGCTACGGGCGTTCATGTGCCGATCATTGCGCTCACGGCGCGCGCGATGAAGGGTGACCGCGAAGTCTGCGTGGCCGCGGGGATGGACGAGTACCTGGCGAAGCCGATCAACGCCAAGCAGCTCTTTGCGCTTCTCGACTCGCTCGGTGGCGTCCCATTGATCCCGCCGAAGAGGACTGCCGCATGATGAACAATTGGGAGTCCCAGCGCGGCGAATGCTGACGAGACTTTCGCGGTGAACGAGATGACCGGCACCATGAACTCATGGCTGGTGGCACTCTCGCTAATGATCGCCATCGGTGCTTCCTACACGGCGCTCGACGTGGCCGGCCGCGCGACGGCAACAGCAGGCCGGACACGCGCCACCTGGCTCGTCGGCGGGGCCGCGAGCATGGGACTCGGCATCTGGTCGATGCACTACATCGGCATGTTGGCGTTTCACCTCCCGGTCGAGGTGTTCTACGACGTGCCGACTGTATTGGTGTCGCTCATCGCCGCGATGCTGGCGTCCGGCGTCGCGCTCGTCGTAGCGAGTCGCGCGAAATGGAGCTGGCCTGCTTCGATCATCGCCAGTCTCGTCATGGGTGGAGGCATCGCCTCGATGCACTACATCGGTATGGCGGCAATGCGTTTGCCCGCGATGATGCTCTGGAACCGCGCCATCGTCGTACTGTCGGTCGTGATCGCCGTTGTCGTGTCGCTCGTGGCGATGTGGCTCGCCTTTCGATTCCGTGGCGAGACCAGGGAGGTCGCGCCGCTCAAGATCGCGAGCGCCGGCGTGATGGGTGTGGCCGTCGTAGCAATGCATTACACCGGCATGGCCGCCGCCACCTTCATGCCTTCGAGTCAACTCGTGAATCTGTCTCACGCCGTAGCCATTACCTCGCTTGGCATTAGCGGCATCATTCTAGTCACCCTGACCGCACTGATTCTCTCGGCGTTGACGTCGGTGTTCGGTCGACGCATGTCGGCTGAAACCACGAAGCTGCGGGCGAGCGAGGAAAGATATCGCCTGTTCTTCGAACGCAGCCCGAGCGGAATCTACCAGAGCACGATCGATGGCGGGCTTCTCGACTGCAATGTCGCGTTCGCTCGCATTCTTGGGTATGAGTCTCGAGAGGAGTGTCTTGCCAAGCCATTGTCGGAACACTATTCCGTCGGCCAGGAACGGAGCGAATTCGTGACACGCCTGCTGGGCGAGAACAGCCTCTCTGATTTCGAGAGCAAGCTGTGGCGAAAGGACGGCAGGCCAGTCTGGATTTTGGAGACAGCGACCCTGTTGGCGAAGGAAGGCGAAGCAGAGAACATCATCATCGAAGGCACCATCCTCGACATCACCGCGCGCAAAGAGGCGGAAGACGTGATGCGGTCGGCGACACAAGCCGCCGAAGAGGCCAATCGCGCCAAGAGCGAATTCCTGGCGAACATGAGCCACGAAATCCGTACGCCGATGAACGGCATCATCGGCATGACTGAGCTCGCGCTGGGTACGGCCCTGGCGCCGGACCAGCGTGACTATCTCGAGACGGTAAGGTCGTCCGCCGACGCGCTGCTCGGAATCATCAACGACATCCTCGACTTCTCCAAGATCGAGGCGCGCAAGCTCGATATCGACCTCATCGATTTCGATCTGCGCTACACAGTCGACGACACGTTGCGATCGCTCGCGCCGCGCGCCCATGCAAAGGGGCTGGAGCTGGCCTGCCGGATCGCCGCCGATGTTCCGCCGGCGCTGGGGGGCGATCCATCGCGGCTCCGTCAGATCCTGCTGAACCTTATCAGCAACGCCGTGAAATTCACGGCGACAGGAGAGATCGTGGTCCGCGTGGAGCGCGGACCGGTTGAGGGCAAACGCGTACTCGTGACCTTCACCGTGAGCGATACCGGGATCGGCATACCGCTCGAGAAACAGGCGACGATCTTCGATCCCTTCACGCAGGCGGACGCATCAACGACGCGGCGGTTTGGTGGAACGGGCCTTGGGCTCACGATCTCGTCTCGCCTCGCCGCACTGATGGGCGGCACGATCGCTGTTGAAAGCAGTCCCGGACGCGGGTCCCGGTTTCGAGTCACCCTCCCGTTCGAGATCCGCGCCGAAACCGCCAGCTCCCTGCCCACCCGGCGCGAGCTGAAAGATCTACGCGGGCTGGATGTTCTGGTGGTGGATGACAACGCCACGAATCGCCGGATTCTCGAGGAGATTCTCATCGTCTGGGGAATGCGGCCGACGCTCGTGGACGGTGGTCTCGCGGCGATGGACGCGCTCGACCGGGCGCTCGCCAACGGCAAACCGTTTCCATTGGCGTTGATCGACTTTCAGATGCCCGATCTCGATGGATTCCAACTGGCCGAGCGAATCAAAGCCCGGCCGGAGCTTGGGACAACGATGATCATGATGCTGTCGTCTGTTGGTCATCGAGGCGATGCCGTTCGCTTCCGCGAGCTGGGCGTTGCGTCATATCTCACCAAGCCGGTGCGACAGTCCATCCTGCTGGAGGCCGTCCTCGCGGTCCTCGCGGGAAGCGACCTGCCTGTCGATCACAAGGTGCTCGTGACGCGGCACACCATAAATGAAGCGCGCCGATTGCTGCACGTCCTCCTGGCAGAGGATAATCCCGTGAACAGGCAGCTCGTAACGGCCCTGCTCGGGAAGCGCGGCCACACCGTGGTTGCCGTCGGGAACGGACGCCAGGCGGTCGCCGCTGTTGCGGTTGCCAGATTCGATCTCATTCTGATGGACGTGCAGATGCCGGAGATGGACGGCTTGCAGGCGACGGCCGCGATTCGTAACGCCGAGATGGCTACGGGCGCCCACGTGCCGATCATCGCGCTGACGGCTCATGCGATGAAGGGCGACCGGGAGGCCTGTCTCGCAGCTGGGATGGACGAGTACGTGTCAAAACCGGTGAACGCCACGGAGCTCTTTGCGCGCATCGATTTACTCACCGGCACCGGGACGAGCACATCGCCGGAGCGAGCGGTCGGATCGCCGCCGCCGGAACCGGCGTTCGACATGGAAGAAATGATGGCACGGGTCGAAGGGGACCGGAGCCTGCTCATGGCGTTGGCGGAGATTTTCCGCGGTGAGATTCCGGCCGCCCTCGCAGAGATTCGACGTTGTGCAACCGCGCTCGATTCAGGCGGATTGGAGCGTGCCGCGCACGGCTTCAAGGGTGCGTGCGGCAACTTCGGCGCTGGCGGCGCTAGCCGCGCCGCGAATGTACTCGAGCTCATGGGACATCGAGGCAGCTTTGTTGAAGTCGAAGCGCGGGTTGCGGATCTCGAGCGCGAGACCCAGAGCCTGCACGAGGCCCTCCTGGGAATGAGCGATGAGACCATCCTCTGAGAATCAGGGGAGCTCCGGCCATCCTTCCATCGCGAGTAGCGTCGGACGGCCGCCTAATCGATCCGCGCTGATTCCGTCGACCTGAAAGTCGAGCTGCACTCCCGGGATCGTGTCCTCGGGGCGACGCTTGGATTGCTTCATCTGCAATCCCCGCACAGCCGGAAATTGATCCGAGTTGAGATTGTAGGCACCCCAGTAGTGAGTGAATCGCAGCTTCTGGTACAGTTGCGTCGCTGTAAGGCCGGCGTGGTACCCCACGTACAACCCTGGGA
>JADGQU010000184.1 GCA_017881545.1 Gemmatimonadaceae bacterium | reverse complement strand
CGTGGCATCCGATCGGGGCGTAGCATCTTCCTACGCCCGCGTGCATCCAGAATAGAACGGTGAACGCCATCGAGATGCGTGGCCTGCGCAAGGTCTACAAAGGCACGGGCAAGACGAAGCGGAGGCGGGCTCCGGCAGGCGGCGCCGCCGGCTGGCCCGGCGGAGCGCCACCGCCACCGGCCAACGACGTGATCGCGCTCGATGCGCTCGACCTCGACATCCGCGCCGGAGAGTTCTTCGGCCTGCTCGGACCCAACGGCGCGGGGAAGACGACCGCGATCGGAATTCTGACCACCCGTGTTCGCCCAACTTCAGGGAAGGCGATCGTCGGCGGCGCGGACGTGGTAGAGGATTCGGTCCGCGTCCGACAGATGATCGGCGTCGTTCCGCAGCGGCCGAATGCCGACCTCAGTCTCAGCGTGCTGGAAAATCTCCAATTCCATGCCGCGTACTTCTGTATCCCGTTCGACATCGCCACCAAGCGCGCGTATGAGCTGCTGGAGCGCCTTGGTCTCTCCGAGAAAGCGGGTGCAAGGATGGCGGAGCTGTCGGGTGGGCAGCAGCAGCGGCTGATGATCGTGCGGGCGCTGATGCACGAGCCCGACATCCTGTTTCTCGACGAGCCGACGGTGGGGCTCGATCCACAGGCACGACTCGACCTGTGGGACATCCTGCTCGATCTGCACAAGCGCGGCCGCACGATCGTGATGACGACTCACTACATGGACGAAGCCGATCGTCTCTGCGACCGGCTCGCGATCATCGATCGCGGCAAGCTGCTCGCGCTCGACACTCCACGCGCGCTGAAGGCGAAGGCTCCCGGTGGGACGCTCATCGAGCTGGTGCTGGATGGCGACGCGCATCCAGCGGCGGAAATCGCCGAGACGATTGCGGGCGTCAGCAGAGTGGAGGCGAGGGATGGAATTCTGCGCGCGCACAGCAGCCGCGGCGGGCAGACTCTTCCCGCGCTGATCGAAGCGGCGGAGACAGCCGGACGCACGGTGACGGACATCCATCTGCTACAACCGAGCCTCGAGACCCTGTTCGTGTCCCTTACGGGGAGAAAGCTCGGATGACCGCCGCCGTCATGGCTGCTCCGCGCGCGGAAGTGAAGGCGTCGTCCATCTTCATGGCGCTCCTGCGCCGCGACATGCGCGTAGCGCGCCGCGAGCTGCCGTTCTTCCTGCTGCGGACGACGATGCAGCCGCTCATGTTCGTGATCGTGTTCGGATACCTGCTGCCCAAAATGGGATTCATGGGGCGGGGTTACACGACAGCGCTCCTGCCGGGCGTGCTGGCGATCAGCCTCACGTTCTCCAGCATTCAGTCGGTGGCTCTGCCGATGGTGCAGGACTTCGGCTGGACCAAGGAGATCGAGGACCGCCTGCTCGCGCCGGTTCCGATCTGGATGGTGGCGGCGGAGAAGATCGTCTCCGGCGTGCTTCAGGGAATAGTTTCGGCGCTGTTCGTGTTGCCGGTGGCGCGGTTGATCATGGGGCCGATCCCGAATCTCACCTTCGGGCACTTCGGCAGCGTGCTGCTCATCACGGTACTCGGCGCCGCCGCGTTCTCATCGCTCGGCTTGTTTCTCGGCACGGCCATCCAGCCGCAGCAGATCGGTCTCATGTTCGGCGTGATTTTGGCGCCGATGATCTTTTTCGGCTGCGCGTATTATCCGTGGCAGGGATTGAGCGCGGTGCCGATCATGAAATACGCGGTGCTGATCAATCCACTCGTCTATGTGGCGGAGGGGATGAGAGCGGCGCTGACGCCGACCGCGCCCCACATGCCATTGCCGATAGTGATCGTGGCGCTGATCGTGGTCACGGCAATCTTCTGGACGCTCGGCATGCGAAGCTTTCTTAAGCGGGCAGTGGGCTAGTGGCTGGCTCCACGGTGATGGCCATGAGCGGGCCGGCAAAGCTGGTCGCAGTAGCGGATATGCCTCTAGGCCTCATGGTATTCGGGCTCGGTCTGAACACTGGTGTCCGCGGGAGTCTCGTGTTGAGGCAGTACAAGAAGCGTGCGGTCGGCCAGCTCCGTAGCTGACGGCCGGTCGGCTGGATCCATGCGGGGCGCGCGCGGCAGCGTGAGCGTAAACGTCGATCCTTTGCCGACCACGCTCTCGACAGCAACGCTTCCACCCATGCCTCGAGCAAGATCCTGGCTGATCGCCAATCCAAGCCCAACACCCTGAACGGGCTGATTGAGGCGACGCTCAGCCTGGACGAACGCCTCGAATATCCTCTCGAGTTTTTCCGGTGAAATGCCGGGGCCCGTATCCGCCACCTTGATCGCGATGCAGTTACCCACCGCCTCGCTCGAGAGCGTGATGGTTCCGCCGGGCTCGGTGAACTTCACGGCGTTGCTGAGCAGGTTGAGAACGATCTGCTGGAGCTTCTCGGGATCGGCCAGGACCGAGTAGGATTTGTCGCCGCCCTTGAAGTTGTAGCGAAGTCCCCGCGCCAGAATTTGCGGGGCAATCATCGATTCCGTATCGCGCAGCGATTCGTCGACGGGCACGGCGGTCAGGCGATACTCCGTCTGACCCGCATCGACCTTGGCGAAGTTCAGGACATCGGTGATGAGCGTGAGGAGATGCTGCTGGCTGCGTCTGATGCGCGCGATATCCTGAGCCTGTTCCGCATTGAGAGCACCGCGCACACCCAGCGCCAGCAGCTCGGCGTATCCTCCGATTGCGTTGAGCGGCGTCCGGAGCTCGTGGCTCATGCTGGCGAGAAACTCCGATTTCGCCTGACTCGCGTTCCAGGCTTCCTGCTCCGCTTTCTTCCGTTCTTCGATGTCGACGGCGATGCCGAGCCAGGCGTCGACCTTTCCCGATTCATCGCGACCGGGTCGTCCTCTCGCCAGAAACCAGCAGTAGTCCCCATTCTTTCGCCGCAGGCGAAATTCGACCTCGGAGTTTTTCCCCTGTTCCGCCGCCGCCTTGAAGGTGTTGACGACCTCGTCGCGGTCGTCGGCGTGGATCGCGGAGGTCCATCCGTAACCGAGTGTCTCTCTCTCGGAGAGGCCGGTGTACTCGTACCAATACGGATTGCTGTAAGTGACATGGCCGTCCGGCTGGCCGAACCACACGACCTGGGGGGCGAGCTCGAGCAGATTCTCGAACCTGCTCCTGGTTGCGATGGTCCAACCCGCAAAGCGCGTAACCGCGAGGGCGATCGCGAGGAGAACGACGCTCGAGATCGCGACTGTCACTCCAAGGTCGTACGTCCCGAGGATGACGTAACCGGTCGGCCTCCAGCCTGCAGGCCCGTTCGTGAAATGAGCCGCGGCCATGCCCGTGTAGTGCATCCCGATGACAGCCGAGCTCAGGAGCAGAGACGCTCCCGTTTTCTTGAGCGGCGCTCCTGGTTCCGCGCCGGGCTTGAGCATGCTCCGGATCAGAGTGAGGCCCGCGAAGGAGAGTACCACAGCGATGCCTACGGAGGCAGCAACGAGGAGCGGATCGTAGACGATGGTGCCGCCCATTCGCATTCCCGCCATTCCAGTGTAGTGCATGCCGGCAATCGCGGCGCCCATGAACACACTGGCGACGGACAGCCGCCATCCACTGACCGTGGCGCGATTGAAGATCATGAATGCGATCGCGCACCCGACTACCGCCGCGACCACGGATGCGTAGGTGAGAAGGGCGTCGTACCAGACGGGAGCAGGCACTTGCAGAGCGAGCATGCCGACGAAGTGCATGGTCCAGATGCCGACTCCCATCGCGAGGGCTCCGCAGCAAGTCCAG
This sequence comes from Gemmatimonadaceae bacterium, assembly GCA_017881545.1. Lineage (GTDB taxonomy): Bacteria > Gemmatimonadota > Gemmatimonadetes > Gemmatimonadales > Gemmatimonadaceae > UBA4720. The sequence goes on along the minus strand of JADGQU010000184.1, from coordinate 1,906 downwards.
AGAAAGCGGCGGTGACGCTCGGTGCGGATGCGTTGAGCAGTCTCGATGGCGACGTAGGCGCCCATCGTGGCGACAACGACTGAGAGAGTGATGAGGCCGACGCTGTAGGACGTTTCGATCATGCTCGCTCTGATCGCTGGAAGGACCTGCTTGCCATCAATTCCCCAAGTGTTCGTGCCGTGTGTGGGCTGACTGCGCCTCTGGGAGAGCGGCAAGATGCAAGCCCGACAGCGCGGTTTTGCTCGCGAGCCTTAAGTGGTTGAATTCGTTGCGCTTAGGAGCGTATTATTGCCCGCCGGACGTTTGCGCCCGCGTTGGACGAGACCATTTGCCAAATGTCTGGAGGCCCACCGAAATGCGACTCCGCTTTCCGCACCCGCTGACGTTGCTGGTTGGGTTTATAGTGCTCGTGGCGAATGAATAGCGAGCCCGGCCGGTGGCCCTCACTGGGGCGCGCGTTGCTCTTCGTCGTGAGCTGCGCGGTCGTTTTGGCCGTTACTGCATCTGCCACGCGAAATATTGCTCAGCCCTGGTCTTCGCTGGTCATAGGCACTGTTGCCAGCATCGGGGCATTCGCTCTCACCCTCCTTTTTGTGCGTTGGGAAGGCATTCGACTGGTGGACGTCGGCGCGAAGCCGGGTCGCCGAAGTCTGCCCCGCTTTGCATTTGGTTTTCTGGTGGGCCTGGTGCTGGCCGCGCTACACGCCTTGGTGGTGGGAGCTTCCGGCCACGTGCGATGGATCCGAGGAGAGGAGGCCGGTTTCGCCGCAATGACGATCTCCTTGATCGCTTACGTCGCGTTGTCTTGCCGGGAGGAGTTGTCGTTTCGAGGTTATCCGCTACGGCGCCTCGAAGGGCCGTATGGCGTGTGGGGAGCGCAACTACTCGTCGCGCTTCTCTTCGCGGTCGAACACATGGTGGGTGGGATATCGTGGTGGCACGCTCTGATTGGCTCCGGAGTCGGATCGATTCTCTTTGGCATGGCGGCGATCTCGACCCGCGGGCTTGCCGTGCCGATTGGCCTTCACGCGGCGTGGAACTTTGGACAGTGGGTTCTCGGCGAAAAAGACTCGACCGGCATCTGGAAAATGGTTACACAGGCTGGCTTTCAGGAGCGCGTAGATCTCGCGGTAACCATTGGCTATGTCGCGGTGATGGGCTGCGCCACACTCGGATTTTGGTGGTGGCATAGGGCAGGTTACAGCAACAAAGACCGAATCTCACACGCCGCGCTCCCAGGCTGAGTCCGTAACTCCGGCCAGGTCCCGGGTGGGGGTTTTAGGTAAGGCCGGGACTTGCGCCGATATATCGCCCGATATAGCTTCAGCGCCTAAAGATATATCGCCAGCACTATCACAGGCGCTAACTGGCGCCGGACTGGCTCGGTAGATCCATTTTTGGGGGGTTAAACTCAAATGCGCAGAGGAAATTGCGGTCCGGGGTTCACGTGGGCGTTCGGGGCGCGACCGGAGAACTTCGGGTTCGACGCCGGGGCTTTTTGGGGTGGTCGTGGCAAGTCGCGTGGTGGACCGTTTGGCGGCAGCAGGATGTTCGACCAGGGGCATCTCAAGTTCGTGATTCTTCGGCTGCTCGACGAGAAGCCGCGTCACGGCTACGAGATCATCAAGGAGATCGAGGAGCGCTTCGGCGGCATGTACTCGCCGAGCCCGGGAACGGTCTATCCGACGCTGACGATGCTCGAGGATCTGGGCTACGCGATGGCGAGGCCGGAGGAAGGTGGCAAGAAGATCTACGAGATCACCGAGGAAGGGCGTAAGCATCTCGCCGAGAACCAGCCGCTGATCGATGACATCTTCTCGCGAATCGCGGATTTTGCGCAAAGCATTTTCGGCGAGCCGATGATGGAGGTGCACCGCGGGTTCAAGGACATCGGCAAGGCGATCTA
>JADGQU010000183.1 GCA_017881545.1 Gemmatimonadaceae bacterium | reverse complement strand
CCGGAGATGAGCAGCGTTCGCTCGTCGGCCGACATCTCGAGATCGAATGGAACGACGTCGATGCCCTGGGCCACGAGCAGCGGGTGGCGCCCTTCGACCACCGCGAACCCGTCGGTTGAATCGGCAAGATCCGCCGGTGCGCAGCGGAACTCGATCGCGTAACGCGCCCGCGCAATGAGCGAGTCGAGAATAATCAGCGCCTCGAGCGAACCTCCCAGCGCATCGCCGTGCGGGCGAAGCTTGTCCGTCAGCTCCGAGAGAATGCGGTCGATCTCTTCGACTTCTTCGATCTGAAGCTCACGAATCCGATTCCCAGCCTCGACCGCCGCGGGCGGCTCAACGAACAGTGTTCCACCCGTCGCGGATGCGTCGTGCACGATTCCACCGACGACGCCCTGCGCTTCACGTCTGACGGGAATGACGAAGCGGCCGTTCCTCACCGTGACCGACATGTCGGCGACTCGCTGGTGCGGCTCGAGCTTGGCCATCGCGCGCTCGAGAAGCTTCACCAGCTCTCCCTGCGAACCCTTCAGCTCCCGCCTGATCTTCTTGAGCGTCGAAGACGCGTCATCGCGGACCTGGCCCTCCTCGTCGATCGCGCGCTCGATCGTCTCCTCGATTGATTTGTTCGCGACGAGTACCTCGATCTGCGGTGCGAGAACGGCCGACACAATCGGAGATGCGCGCTCGCCGCGGAGCGAATCACGCGTGACGCGCGAGCTGCGAAGGAGCTTCGCCAAAACGAGAAGTTCCACCGCACCGAGTGATGCGTGTTCCACCCGCAAGCGCGGCAGCGCGGCCCGCGCATCCGGCACACCGTGGAGGTGCCAGGGCTCTTCGGCCGACAGCAGTGACCGAACGACGGCGACGCGAGCGTGCTCCCGTTCGATCGCGTCCCGGTCAGTTACCGGCCGCAGCTCTCTCACCCGCTCGGCGCCGAGCGGCGATGTGGCTCTCTCGGAAATGAGGGCGAGAGTGCGCGGAAACTCGATGACGTTGAGCGCGTGCGAATTCATGATTGCTGGTACACCTGAATGACAAAACCCGAGCTTGCGAGGGTTGTCGCGAGCTCGGGTCTGGTGATTCCACGAAAAGAAGTTGTCACCCCTGCTTGCTCAGCTCCTCTCGAGCGATGGCGTTGATAGCGCTGCCATCTGCCCGACCTTTGAACTGCGGGAGAACCTTTCCCATGACAGCTCCGATCTGTGTCGCGCCGCCCGCAATCGCCGCTTTCACCGCGGCGCGCAGCTCTTCGTCGCTCACCTGAGCGGGGAGGTATTTCTCGAGTGCGGCCGCTTCGGAGGTCTCCTTGTCAGCGAGATCCTGGCGGTTGCCCTTCGTGTACATCTCCACGGATTCGCGCCTGCGCTTGATTGATTTGCGCAGGACATCGATCACGTCCGCGTCCACCGGGTCGTGTCTCAGCTCGATCTTCTTGTTCTTGACCTCAGAGAGGACGGTGCTGAGGAGGAGCGTGGCCGGCTTGTCCTGAGATTTGCGGGCCTTATTGAGATCGCCCTGCAACCGGGCGAGAAGCTCCGACATTCTCTAGACGTGACGGGTGCGGCGATTCTTACGCATCGCCGTATTCAGCTTGCGCTTTCTGCGCTCGCTGGGCTTTTCGTAGTGACGATGCTTGCGGAGATCGGAGAGGATGCCCGCCTTTTCGCACTTCTTCTTGAAGCGCTTGAGCGCGCGCTCAAAGTTCTCGTCGTCATGGATTATGACTTCCGACAAATTCTACTTCCCCCCTTCGTGGCGTTTGTGCGCCGGCTTGAGACAGACTGTTAAACTTAGGCGGGGCAATTGGTTGGGTCAAGCAAAACCCTCGCTTTGCTTTGGGCTCGTTGCATCGCTTCGAGGTTGGGACATCGCCGGTACGTCGGAGGGGGTCTCTTCGGCTCCGGGCTCTCGCTCGTTGGTGGTCCGATCGTCTCGGTGCGGGACTATGCGTCAGTCGCTCGGAGAGGGCGTCACCGCACCGATTGTCGCTCGTGGGTCGTCGCCTACGAGGACCCCCTCCGACTTCCCTTCGAGATCCCCGCGGAGGCGAGTGCGTGCGTGGCGCCTCGTCCGCGCGAGGGATTTGCTTGGCGCACCTCGCCCCGCCGCGCTCAGCGGGCCGAGCCCCGCTCGGCAGACCCGCCGCGAAGGTGGGGATTGGATCGCGCAGGGACAGCGGCGCGGCGCGGCGGGCGCTTCGCGCCGCCAGGCCAACGAGGTGCGCGCTCAGTTACAAGTCCGCACAGGGAGGCGAGGGTGTCCTCGCAGGCGACGACCCACGAGCGACAATCGGTGCGACTACGCCCTTTCAGAGCGATTGATGGCTTAGTTCCGTAGAGATCCCTCGGACCACCAACGAGCGAGAGACCGGAGCCGAAGAGGACACCCGCGCCGACCCCGCGCAGAGATGTAAATCGAAGCTCGCGGCTGTTAGCCTGGCGGCCAGGTCATCGGACGTCCGCCGAGGAGGTGCAAGTGCAGATGATCCACGCTCTGACCACCGTCCTTGCCTGTGTTGATGACCGTTCTATACCCGGTCTTGGAAATCTTCTCCTGACGGGCGATTGCAGCAGCGAGCGACACCATCTGGCCCAATAGATATGAATCGCCAGTGTCATCCAGCGAGCCGATGTGGTTCTTCGGGATGATGAGAATGTGAACCGGCGCCTGCGGATTGAGATCCCGGAACGCTGCGATCTCCTTGTTGCTCGCAATCATTTGCGCAGGTACCTCGCCGCGCGCGATTCGGCAGAAGATGCAGGGGTCAGCCATTTGATTGCCTCGACGTTGCGTACGATGCGGCGGCGATCGCCACCGCGGCCACACCGGCTGTCTCAAAACGTAGTGTGCTCAACCCGAGCTTCACAGGGAGAAACGCCGCGCCAATGAAAAGATCGTGCTCGGCCGGCTCCATCCCGCCCTCGGGTCCGAGAGCTATCGTGATCGGAGTCCGCATTGGGACGCCGGCAATCGGCTCTCCGTCCTTGGAGAGCAGCAGGCGCGTTCCGAGCGGAGCCGCAACAATGGCCCGTTCGATTGTCGCCTCAGGGAAAATGTCGGGCAGCCACCCGCTGCCGCTCTGAATCAGCGCCGAGGTCATGCGCGCGCGCACCTTCGCCTGAAACGTCGGGCCTTCGCCGCGCGGTGACACGCTCTTCGAGCGGCGCCAGATCACCGGCCTCCAGCTCGTCACACCCAGCTCCGTCGCCTTCTCCGCCAGCCACAGCATCCGATCACGGTCGGCCACAGGCGCAAGCAAGTGAATTGGAGCGGGGCGTGGGATCTCGCTCGTCTCGCTCACGTCGACGAGCGCCGAATTCCTCGAGATCTTTACCAGCGTGCCGACGGCGGCCTTGCCTGCGCCGTCACGAAGAGCGACGCACTCGCCGACCGCCACCCTTGTAACACGGATGTGGTGCGCGGCCTCGTCCGACAACATCACGGTTCCACCGACGACCAGCGGATCCGCGGCGAAGAACGTCGCTACCGCGGTGCGATCTGTACACTCCACCAGACGTCCTCCGTGTCCTCGCGTTCGATCGTCCAGCCGCCGGCATCCAGCGCGCGGACCATCTCCTCGCGTTCTTGCGTAAGGATTCCTGCCAGAATTGCCTGGCCGCCACTCGAGAGCGACGACCTCATCGAGGGCAACAGCGGGATGATCACCGACGAGATGATGTTAGCGATCACGACGCGCACTGGCGCCAGGAGCGGGAGAATCGTCGTCGCATCGCCTTCGATCACTTCGACGCGCTCACCCACCGAATTGGCGCGGACGTTCTCCTCCGCGTTACTGATTGCCTCGTGATCGATCTCCACCGCGGCAACACGGGCCGCGCCGAGTTTGACCGCGGCAATTGATAAAACTCCGCTTCCGGCTCCCAGGTCTGCGACGACATCTCCCGGACGGATGACGCCCTGCATCAACCGCATCGCGCCGCGCGTGCTCGGATGTTCCCCGGTCCCGAACGCCATCACAGGATCGACGATGACGGTCGTTTCTGGATCGAGCCCCGTGGCGAGCCACGGCGGAGCGATGACAAGGGCGCCGACCTGGTGCGACGAGACCGACGCGCGCCATTGCGAGTAATCGGTGTCGGGGGAATCCGCGATCGCGATATCGGCAAGCGGATCGGCAGCAATCACAGCGTTTCGAATTTCATGAATACGCGCGTCGGCGGGAAAGTGCGTGACCACCACCGCGCCGTCTTCCTGAACCCCCTGCGATCCGGACTCGAAAAGCGCCGCGATCACTCCGTCGCGGTTCGACTGGGGAGTGATTCGCAGCGAGATCCAACTCACGCGCTGACGCGACCCATTGATTCAGTGCGCGGCAATCCGGTCACGCGCCTAGCGATTCTCTGATTTTCGACCAGAGTCCTTTGGGTCGCGCGGGTGGTACTACCTGCACTTCACCGAGCCGGCGGATTAGCACCCCTTCCTCGTCGCTCAGACTCTCCGGCGTCCAGAGCTGAAGCCTCACGTGCAGGTCGCCGAAGGAGCTCGAATTGATCCTCGGCAGCCCGCGACCGCGAAGGTTGAACACCTGCCCGCTCTGAGTGCCAGCTGGTACCTGGAGCGTGACGCTGCCGGTTACCATCGGAGCATCGACGTTGGCGCCAAGCGCGAGCTGCGCGTAGGTCACGAGGACTTCGGTGTAAAGATCTTCGCCGTCCCTCTCGAAACGCGGATCTTCCTCGGCCTCGAACACGACGAGAATGTCACCCCTCGGGCCGCCGCGTGGTCCGACGTTTCCGACGCCGCGCATTGTCATGTATTGGCCGGTTGCCACACCCGCCGGAATGCGGATGAGGACCTCCTTTTCTCCTCTGACACGACCCTCGCCTCTGCATTTCTTGCACGGCGACGAGATCACCGTTCCCTCTCCAGAGCAACTGGGACACGGCGCGACGCTCACCACCTGGCCGAAGAAGGACCGTTGCGCGCGGCGGACTTCCCCACTCCCGCGGCACGTGCTGCAGGTGACTGTGGATGATCCCGGCTCGGCGCCTCTCCCCTGACAATGATCGCACGGCTCGAGCAGACGCACCGTGACCGTCTTCTCGGCGCCGCTCGCGACTTCGACCAGCGTCAGCGGCATCGCGATCTTCAAATCCGTTCCCGAGCGTGGGCCTGACTCGCGCCCGCCACCACCGCCGAACAGGTCGCCGAATGCTCCAAGGCCCCCGAGGTCGCGCATGAAAATGTTCAGCGCTTCAGACAGATCGACGTGGTGGAATCCGGCCGTGCCGCCACGCAATCCAGCCTCGCCGTAACGATCGTAGAGCGTGCGCTTGTCGGCATCGCGCAGGACGTCGTACGCCTCGGTGATGGCCTTGAACTTTTCTTCGGAGTCCTTCGACCCGTTGTTGCGGTCGGGGTGGTACGTCATCGCCAGCTTGCGATACGCAGTCTTTATCTCAACATCACTGGCGCCGCGCGCGACGCCAAGCGTATGGTAAAAATCAGGCATGTGTCCTTGAATTGTCCTTCAACAGGTCCGTTACTAGCTCGGAAGCATGTGTCACGAGCGAGATGACTTTGTCGTACGGCATTCGGGTCGGACCGATCACGCCGATCACTCCGCTCAGTGGCCCCGCGTGGTACGACGCCGTCACCACGGTGAAGCTCGCAAGCTTTGGGTCGTTGTGCTCGTTGCCGATCGTTAT
>JADGQU010000182.1 GCA_017881545.1 Gemmatimonadaceae bacterium | reverse complement strand
GGCGAGGTCGTGGCACCCGAGCGACTGATGAAGCGAATCATCATAGTAGGGATGCTGGTCATCGTCACGCTTTATATCGGCGCGAACCTGGCTTACCTGTACATGATGCCGGTCAGTGTCATGGCGCTGCAAAAAGAAGCCATCGCGCGGACGGTCATGACTCAGATCGCAGGACCCACCGCTGGCGTCGTCATCCTGCTGGCGATCATGACGAGCGTGCTTGGCGCACTCAACGGCAACCTCCTCGCAAAGCCGCGCGTCGCCTACGCGATGGCGCGCGACGGCCTGACTTTCTCATTTCTCGGGAAAGTTCATCCGCGCTGGTCCACGCCGTGGGCGGCGCTCCTGATCCAGGGAGCGGTGGCAATCGTGATGGTCCTCGTCCTCAAGGATTTCGATACGCTCACCACCTACTTCGTGGTCGTCGAGTGGGCCGCGCTGATTTTTGCCGTCGGAGCGGTGTTCGTCCTGCGACGGAAGATGGCAACGGCGCCCAGACCGTTCAAAACGCCTGCGTATCCGATGGTGCCGCTCTTCTTTGTGGTTGGCACCGTGGTTGGTTTGTCGGCCATCGTGTGGGGAGAGATCCAGGTGGGCAACTTTTCGCCGATTTATGGTCTCGGTATCGCGGCGGCAGGATTCCCCGTTCATCACCTTTGGAAACGACTGAAGAGGAGCCCATGAGAAAGGCCATCATGACGGAGAAAGCGCCGAAGCCGCTTGGTCCGTATTCGCAGGCAGTCATCGAGGGAGATTTCATTTTCCTTGCAGGACAGGGATGCAGCAATCCGGCGACCGGGAAACTGGAGCTTGGGGACGTGCGGTCGGAGACGAAGCGGACGTTTGAGAACGTCCGGGCGATTCTCGAGGCGGCGGGCTCATCACTCAATGACGTCCTAAAGTGCAACGTTTATCTTCGCGACATCAACGATTTCGCCGCGATGAACGAGGTTTACGCGACATTCTTCGCGGCGCCGTTTCCGGCGCGCACCACGATCCAGGCAGGCGCGCTTCCGGGTGGCATCGCCGTCGAGATCGAGTGCATCGCAAGGAAGGGTCGGAAGAAGGCGCAGAAGAAGGCTCGGAAGAAGGCACAGAAGAAAGCGCGCAAGAAGGGTCGGTAGTGGACGCGCTCGACCTCGACACACCCGCGCTCTACGTCGATCTCGACGTCCTCGAGAACAACATCGCTCGGATGCAGGAGCAATGTCGTGAGTGGGGGGTCGATCTCCGGCCTCACGTGAAGACCCACAAGATTCCCGAGATTGCCCAGCTGCAGCTCGACGCAGGCGCAATCGGGATCACGGTCGCCAAATTGGGCGAGGCGGAGGTGTTGCCCGGTGATGATGTGCTTGTCGGCTACCCCCTGGTGAAGGCGAAGCTGCCGCGATTGAGAGAGCTCGCGAAGACGCGACGCGTGAAAGTCGCTGTGGATTCGGTCGAGATCGCTCGTGACCTCAAGGGGATCGAAACGCTGGTGGAGATCGATGTCGGCGTTGGCCGCACTGGTGCGCAGTCACCCGAGCAAGCGGTCGAGGTCGCGAAGGCATGCTCTGACTTTCAGGGAATCTTCTATTGGCCGTCGTGGCTCGACGAGGCAGGCTTCCGCGCGGCTTGTGGGAAGATCGACGCCGTTCTTGACGCGCTCTCCGCGTCGGGCTTCGAAGCGAAGATTGTCTCCGGAGGTTCGACGCCAGGTGCCGCGAAAACGCCGCTGATTCCGCGGACAACCGAGATCCGGCCTGGCACCTATGTCTTCTATGACGCGAACAGCATCGAGGCGAAAGCGTGCGTCGAAGCGGACTGCGCGCTCCGAGTTCTCACCACGGTTGTGAGCACCGCGGTGCCGGGTCAATGCGTAATCGACGCCGGGTCAAAAACGTTCTCGAGCGATCAGACTGTCGGTTCCGGAACGTTCGGTCTCTTCGTCGGGCGCCAATGGACGATGCGCAAACTGAATGAGGAGCACGGCTACGTGGAGATCCGTGGGCCGGCCCACGTCGGAGAGAAAGTCTGGGTGGTGCCAAGCCACGTCTGCCCGACTGTCAACCTGCACGACGAAATCTGGTACGGCCGCCGCGGCCGAGTGGAAGGAAGCTGGAAGGTCGCTGCACGTGGGAAAGTACGTTAGAATCCACCACTTGCCTTCCGCACAAATGCGAACACGAAATTGTCTGCTGGTCGTCCTCGCGCTTTTTTCGCCGGCCGCGCGCGCGCAGTCGCAGTCTTCCCAGGCGCAGGTGTCCGACAGCTCGCCCTTCCGCCCTCTCACGCTTCCAACCCCCAACGAATATCGGACAGCGAGCGGGCGGCCCGGCGCGAAGTACTGGCAGCAGCGCGTCAACTATCGGATCGCGGCGACCCTCGATCCCGCACGAAACGAAATACGCGGGCGCGAGACAATCCACTACGTGAACCATTCGCCCGACGCGTTGCCCTACCTCTGGTTTTTCGTCGAGCAGAATCTCTGCGCACCCAACAGCATCACCAATCAGCTCAACCAGCCTCCGCTCGTCTTCCTCGGCACTGCCTTCGACTTTTCCTGCCAGGGATTCAACGGTGGCGGACACCTCGAGTCGCTTCGCATCGCCGGCATCGATGCGCGTCGCACGGTATACGGAACGACGATGAGAGTCGATCTGGCATCCCCGCTCGTCTCCGGGGGATCGCTCGACATTGAGGCGGTTTGGCACTTCAACGTTCCGCCGCAGGGCGGTGGACGCATGGGACACGACGGTCCCCTCTACGAGATCGCGCAGTGGTACCCGAGACTGGCAGTCTACGACGACGTGCACGGCTGGAATCACGAGCCCTACATCGGAGCGGGCGAATTCTACCTGGAGTACGGGGACTTCGATGTCTCGCTCACGGTTCCCTCGAGCTACATAGTCGCCGCGACTGGGGAGCTCGCGAACCCGGAGCAAGTGCTCACACCCACGCAGCGCACCCGGCTCGCCGCTGCCCGACGCTCCGAGACACCCGTCGCAATCATTACCGCCGGGGAAGCAGGCAACGTAGCGCAGACCCGACCGTCCACCAGTGGGACGCTGACCTGGCACTTCACCGCGACCAACGTGCGCGACGTCGCCTTCGCCGCTGGTCCGAACTTCAGGTGGGACGCCAGCGGCTACGACGGAATTCTCATCGAGGATTTGTACCGGCCCGCTGCCACCAGATGGCAGGAAGTCAATCGGATTGGCCGGGAGGCGATCAAGTATTACAGCGAGCAGTGGTATCGCTACCCGTACTCGCACGCCACCACAATCGAGGGACCGATCGAAGGAATGGAGTATCCGATGCTGACCTTCACGCCGAACAGCCCGTCGCGCGAGGATCTCCAGTGGGTGATCGCGCACGAGTTTGGCCACGAGTGGTTTCCGATGGTCGTCGGGTCCAACGAGCGGCTGTATCCATGGATGGACGAGGGGTTCAACACTTTCATCGATCTGGGAAACGCCGCCGCCTACTTCAAGGGTACGCCGTACGGCGACAGCATCGAAGTGCATCCGCTTCACCTCTACGCGGACCACGCCAAGCCAGGCGAAGAGCAACCCCTCATCACCAATCCCACTCAGGTCCGAGATCTGTTCTGGGTTGGCTACCAGAAGCCGGCCCTCATGATGCAAATGCTCAGATACGAAGTGCTCGGGAAGGACCGTTTCGACGCCGCCTTTCGCGAGTACATCAAGGCCTGGGCATTCAAGCATCCGGCCCCGGCCGATTTCTTCCGGATGATGCGCGACGAATCGGGAATGGATCTCGATTGGTTCTGGCGCGGGTGGATCTTCACCACTTCACGTCTCGACCAAGCTGTGGATTCAGTGGGGCCAAAACCGGATGGAGGCTGGAACGTGCACCTGTCGAGTCGCGGCACGATGATTATGCCCGCCGAGGTGACGGTGACATTCGACGACGGAACATCGGATACCAGAAAACTGCCTGTCGAGATGTGGAACCTCGGCCCTTCATTTACCTACAGCTTCCCGGGCAAAAAGCGGATCGTGCGCGCGGTGATCGACCCCCGGCAGGCGCTACCCGATGTGGATCGCTCGAATAACGGGTGGCCGCGGAATCGATAGCCCCGCATATTGGTCGGCCAACACTCAGCCGGGTCCGCGCGAAAGACATTCATCAGGCGAGCTCACTGCGGCGGCGATTCCCCTCGTCTGTCGCAATCACCCATCCAGCCCTCACTCGCGACCATGTTCAACAAACCCCTCGCACTCTCCGCACTCCTCGTCGCTGTCGCGTGCTCGACGGCCCCCGAGCCCAAAACTGTTCCGACCCCCCAACGCAACGGACAGGGACCGTCCGGCGATAGCACCAGAGCAGGCGGCGATTCGGGCCGCGCGGGCGGAGGCGCTCCTGCGCAGCCACGCCCCTACAACCGCGTGATCACGCGCGACGCGAAAACGCGCCGCGGCATGTTCGCCGTGCACAGAGTGAACGAAAAGCTGTACTTCGAGATCCCGAGGAACGAGCTGAATAAGGACATGCTTCTCGTCGGACGCTTCACCCGGGCGTCCGCCGCGAATCCTCGTCTGCCGGGCGGCCAGTTCGGCAACTATGGCGGAGACCAGTTCGCTGAGCGCACGCTGCGATGGGATCGAAGCGGAAACCGCGTAATCCTCCGCTCTCCCTCCTTCGCGATCGTCGCCGACAGCACGAATCCCGTCTACCGCGCCGTCCAGGCGGCGAGCTATCCGCCGGTGATCGCTGTGTTCAACGTGGAGACGTACGGGCCGGACAGCGCCGCGGTCATCGACGTGACGCGGCTTTATACCACGAGCATACCCGAGTTCGCAGCCATCCGCGGAACCCTCGATGAGCGCCGCTCATTTGTCGAGAACGCGCTCGCCTTCCCCGACAACGTCGAGGTCGAGGCAACGCAGACAGGAACGCCGAGCCCCGCACCGGGCGCCGGCGGAGGTGGTGGCGGCGGTGGTCAGGGAGCCGGTCCGCAGCCCGCCCAGAGCGTACTTGCCCACTGGAGCCTCGTTCGCCTTCCCGAGAAGCCGATGGTGCCGAGGCGGTGGGATGAGCGCCTGGGATACTTCTCGATCGAGCAGGTCGATTTCGGTACGTCGGAGCAAAGGTCGGCCGACCGCTCCTACATCTCCCGCTACCGTCTGGAGAAGAAAGATCCCAGCGCCGCGCTGTCGGAGCCGGTGAAGCCCATTGTCTACTACGTCGATGCCGCGACCCCGGAGCAGTGGAAGCCGTGGGTGAGAAAGGCGATCCTGGATTGGCAGCCCGCGTTCGAGGCGGCTGGATTCAAGAACGCGATACTCGCGATGGATCCGCCGGCGAATGATCCGGACTGGTCTGCGGAAGACGTTCGCCACACCGTGATTCGCTGGCTCCCATCGACTATCGAGAACGCGCAGGGGCCGCACGTAAGCGACCCGAGAACGGGCGAGATCCTCAATGGATCGGTCCGCATGTTCCACAACGTTCTCAATCTCCAGCGCGATTGGTACTTCACCCAGGCTTCCCAACTCGATCCGCGCGCGCGGACGCTGCCGTTTCCGGACTCCCTGATGGGGAGGCTGCTCGAGTTCGTCGTCGCGCACGCGATCGGACACACGCTTGGCCTTCGCCACGATCAGATTGGAAGCTCCACGTATCCGGCGGACAGTGTGCGCAGCGCCACATGGGTGCACCGGATGGGACACGCGCCCTCGATCATGGATTACTCCCGCTT